>DASQNL010000437.1:0-20961 GCA_035644995.1 Pyrinomonadaceae bacterium
TTTCATTCAGGGCGTGAAATGTTCTGTGCTAGATTAGCCGCAGGATGGCGGAGAGAGACGATTCGAGGCGTTTGAGCGAACTGACGGTTGGCGAGGCCAAGCGCGTCGTGGTCTATGGCGTCGCGCTCGTGTTGGCGGTGGGGCTGTTCTTCCTGCTCGTCGGGCAGGTGCTGGTGGCGCTACTTTTGGGGTTGGTGGCGGGCGCGTTTCTGCTGCCGGTGCAGGAATGGTTGGAGCGGCACTTGCACGCGCGTGCGGGCAGCGCGCTCATCACGATTGCGCTCATCGTCGTGCCGCTCGTCGCGGTCGCAGGCTACGCGTGGTATGAGTTGTCCGGCTACTCCACGAACGTCAGCCAGCAACAGCGCGCAGAGATCAGCGACGCCATCAGCGGCGCGCTCGAACGCTACATCCCCGTCAGCCGCGCCGGCACGCGCGCCACGCTCGAAGCCGCTTTCACCGAAGGACTCACGCGCTCGGCGGCGGCGATTCAGGATTTGCGCAGCCGCGCCGCGCTCATCCTCGCCTCGCTCGCCGTCTTTCTCTTCACGGTCTTCTACGTGCTCACGCATCGCACGCAGATCAGCAACTACATCAAGGTGCGCGTGCCCGGCGACTACATCGAGCTTTACGAGCGGCTCGCGGAAAACGTCGGCGGCGCGCTGCGCGGCGCGCTGCAAGCCGTCTTCATCGATCAATTCCTGAAGGCCGTCATCATCTTCGTGCTCAACCTCGTCTTCGGCATCCCGCTCGCGCTCGTGCTCGCCATCGTCACTTTCCTGACGGGCTTCTTCCCGCTGCTCGGCGAGTGGGCGATCTACGTGCCCGTCAGCGTCTACCTGCTCGTCTTTCGCAACGACCCCGTCGGCGCGAGCATCTATCTCATCATCGGCATCATGATGACGGTCGGCTCATCGCTCCTGCTGCGCCCGCGCGTCGCGGCGAGCGGCGCGGGGCGGTTCAATTTCTACTGGATGTTTCTCGCCCTCATCGCGGGCGTCTATACCTTCGGCATCCCCGGCATCGTCCTCGGCCCGGCCATCATCGGTTTCGTCAAAGCCATCTCCGACACGCTCGTCGGCCGTGTGCGCTACGAAACTTCACTGCTCAAGGAAGAGAAAGTGCAACAGGCGGAGCAACAGCAGGAGGAACGGCTCAGGCAACGCGCGGCGGGTTGACGGATCGGAAAATCAGAAGTCGGGAGACGGAAAACAGGAGTCGGAATAAAGAAGCGTTCAGCCACCTTCGTTCCGACTCCTGTTTTCCGTCTCCCGACGCCTGTTCGTCAGAGCGTGCCGGGTTGCCGGAACATGCTCATGAAGTCGAAGTTGTTCCATGCCTCGGCGCGCCCGTCTCATCGACCAACCCGTAGGCGACGCCGTCCCCGGCGAACATCTCATCAATCGCCTCCTCGCGCCCCTTGCTCCACGCCTCTTCGAACCAGCGCCGGATCAAAGCCTTGCGGTCTGCCGGCTGTGCGGATGGTTCGGACATAGGTTGACTCCTTAGGCCGGCTCAGCCCGGCGGCCACTTGAGCGGCCGCCCGCCGATCACATGCAGGTGGAGGTGAAAAACCGACTGACCCGCGCCCGCCCCCGTGTTGATGACGGTGCGATAGCCCAACTGCGACAAGCCTTCCGCGTTGGCGACGCGTGCGGCGACGCGCAGCAGGTGGCCGAGCAGTCCCTCGTCGCGCCCCGCCGCCTCGTCGAGCGATTCCATGTGCTCGCGCGGGATGACGAGCGCGTGGACGGAAGCTTGCGGATTGATGTCGCGAAACGCCACCGCGCGCTCGTCCGTGTAGATGATGTCGGCGGAAATCTCGCCCGCGACGACCTGACAAAAGATGCAACCTTGTTCGGCCATAAATTAGATGAAGGAAAAACGGTAGTCGTCAGTCGTCCGTGGTCAGTTGTTCAAATCCGTCTTCAGCAACTTGTGTGATAACCACATGCAACTGACAACTGACCACGGACAACTGACAGCTTGTTTACAACACTCCGACTTCCGCGATGGGCGGCAGGCTCGCCGTCACCGAATCGCGGAGGCGTTCGATCTGCGCGCCGACGCTGCGCAGCTTGTCCTCGATCTTTTCGTAGCCGCGATCAATGTGATAGACGCGCTCGATGATCGTCTCGCCTTCGGCCACGAGTCCGGCGAGGACGAGCGAGGCGGAGGCGCGCAAGTCCGACGCCTGCACGCGCGCGCCCGCCAGTTGCGTCACGCCTTCGACGACGGCCGTGCGCCCGTCGATGGCGATGCGCGCGCCCATCCGTTGCATCTCGGAGGCGTGCATGAAGCGGTTCTCGAAGATCGTCTCGGTGATGCGGCTGTGCCCCTCGGCCTGCGTCATCAAGGTCATATACTGCGCCTGCATGTCGGTGGGAAAACGCGGGTGCGGCTCGGTCGTGATGTCCGAGGCGCGCAACCCCTGCGCGGCGCGGCGCACGTGCAGCGTGCTCTGGTTGACCTCTTCAATCTCGACGCCCGCCTCGCGCAGTTTGGCAATGACCGTGGCGGAGTGTTCCGGCGTGCAGTCTTTCAACTCCAATTCGCCGTTCGTGATCGCGGCGGCGATGAGAAACGTGCCCGTCTCGATGCGGTCGGGGATGATGGTGTGCTCCGCCGCGCCGAGCGTCTCGACGCCTTCGATGGTGATCCGGGGCGTGCCCGCGCCGCGCACGCGCGCGCCCATGCGGTTCAGGAGTTCGGCGAGGTCGGCCACTTCGGGTTCGCGCGCGGCGTTGTTCAAAATCGTCGTGCCGGAGGCGAGCGTGGCGGCCATCAACAGATTCTCCGTGCCCGTCACGGTCACTTTGTCGAAGTTGACCGTCGCGCCGATGAGGCGGCCGCCGCGCGGCGCGCGCGCCACGACGTAACCGGCTTCGAGCGACACGTCCGCGCCGAGTTGTTTCAAACTCTCCAGGTGCAGGTCGATGGGGCGCGAGCCGATGGCGCAGCCGCCCGGCAAAGAAACTTTCGCCTTGCCGAAACGCGCGATGAGCGGCCCCAGCACGAGCACGGAGGCGCGCATCGTCTTGACGAGATCGTAGGGCGCTTCGAACAATTCGATGTGGGCGGCCGTGATCTTGTGCGTGCGCAGTTCGGGCGTCAGCACGTGCGCGCCGAGGTCTTCGAGCAGGCGTCGCTGCGTGATGATGTCGCGCACGTAAGGCACGTTGTGCAGCGTTACGCTCTCGCCCGTCAAGAGCGCGGCGGCCATACACGGCAGGGCGGAATTCTTCGCCCCGCTCACGTTGATGCGACCGCGCAGCGCGCGCCCGCCGGTGATGCGAAATTTATCCATATAGTTATCGAGGTCGGAGGTTAGAGGTTAGAGGTCGGTAAGAATCGGTTTTCAACGGCCTCTAACCTCCAACCTCCGCTTTTGAGCGGATTTTAACACGACGACCGGACGGCGACTAGATGGCGGCCTGAAGTTTCATCCGCTCGCGCGCCGCCGGAGGACGACGATGCGTGGGATGCCTTGGAGGTCGCGCCGGATGTCGAGCAGAGTCCAGGCGTTTTCGTCAACGAGGCGCGCGACCGCTTCGTGCTGTTCGTAACCGATCTCCAGGAGGAGATGGCCGCCCGCGTCGAGAAAGCGCGGGGCTTCCGCGATGAGGCGGCGGATGACGGAGAGGCCGTCGCCGCCGGGCGTGAGGGCGAGGCGCGGTTCGTGCTCGCGCACTTCGCGTTGCAGGTGCGGGATTTCGCTTTCGGCGATGTAAGGCGGGTTGGACGTGATCAGGTTGAAAGTCGCACAGGGCTGCGTGGCGGCGAGCGCGTCGAAGCAATCGGAGACGAGGAGCGTGAGGCGCGCCGCCACGGCGTGGCGCGCGGCGTTGCGTGCGGCCACGGCGAGCGCGTCGGGCGAGATGTCGAGGCCGCAGGCGAGCGCGTCGCCGCGTTCGTGCAGCAGCGCGACGGGGATGCAGCCCGAACCCGTGCCGACATCGCAGATGCGCGGCGCGGCGTCGCCGTCGCGCAAAAGTTCGAGCGCGCTCTCAACCAGCAACTCGGTTTCGGGGCGCGGGATGAGCACCGCCCGGTTAACTTCAAAATCGAGACCGTAAAACTCCTGCCGCCCCGTGATGTACTGCACGGGTTCGCCCGCCGCGCGACGACCGACGCGCGCGCGAAAGAGCGCGAGGGCGGAGAGTTCGAGTTCGTCGTCGGAGTGTGCGATGAGAAAGGCATGGTCGCGCGCGAGCGTGTGGGCGAGGAGCGCGCGGGCGTCGGGGCGGGCGTCGGCGATGCCCGCCGCGCGCAAGCGGGCGGAGGCTTCCGTTAAAGCCTCACGGATATTCTTGCTGCCGTGCGGTTGCTCGCTCATCTCGGTTGTGCTGTATAATACGCCGCACATCAAGCAAGATGACAATCTAACGAGTGGAGCGCGCCGGCGACGGTCGCAGTCTATTCGCCGTGTCGGCGGTTGCGGCCGCGCTTTCGCGCTCGCACACAGGGGAGGTCTCAGCATGAGAGAGTCGGAATTTCACCTCAAGGGCATGCACTGCGAGTCGTGCGCGGTGGACATCAAAGAGACGTTGGAGACGACCGCCGGCGTCTTTCGCGCCGATGTGACCTACGGCGGCAAAACCGCCAACGTCGCTTACGACGACGCGGTCGTGCAGGAACAAACGCTCATCAAGAAGATTCAGGATTTGGGTTACGACGCGACCACGGGCGACGGGTCGCACACGTCGGAAGCCACAGCATAAAAAGCGAAAAGGGGAATTTACATGGAAGAGAAAAACGAGCAGGCGGTTGACGACCGGGGGACGAGCGAAACGGGCGGCCGCGAGATTTTGAAGCGGCTGCGCGACGAAGGGTTCGAGTCGGACGACGAGCGTTTGGCCGTCGCGCTCGGTCGCCCCGTCGAAGAGGTGCAGGGCTGGATGACGGGCGACCCGGACGAACCCGTGGACGACGACATCGTGATGAAGGCGCGCGGCATCGCCAAAGAGCGCGGCATCGAGATTTAGTAAAACTCGTCAATCGTGCATGGTCGGAAGCCGTCAATCGTGAAGAGAGAAAACCGATTTCTTCTATTCACGATTGACGAGTTTCAGGAACGCACGAAGCATTCGCACTTTCTGATCAATACAACGAAGCGAATTCGTTTCTCCCGTAGCCTGAGCGAACCCCCAGCCCAATAAGCTGGGGGTTCAATCGTTAGAGGGCAGGGTTAAACAAGGTTATTCCAAAGGCGAGGAGACCGCGAGCGATGAGCGCACTGACGAAATGCCTGCTGCTGTTTATGCTGAACTGGCTCGACGCACAGTTGACCATCGTGTGGGTGCGCAACGGGCTGGCGACGGAAGGCAACGGCCTGATGGCTTATTTGCTCGACGCGGGCAACGTCCCTTTTCTCGCCACCAAGCTCATTGTCGGCGCGGGCGTCGCGTTCATCCTCTATCGCTGGTCGCACCTCGCGGTCGCGCGCCGCGGCCTGCGGTTGGTGCTCGGCCTCTACTGCGCGCTGATGTTCGTCCACGCCGCCACGGGCATCGCCGCTCTCGGCTGGCCGCAGACGGATGCCGCCATCGCCTATCTCGTCAGCCTGCCGGACGCCCTGCTCGCCATGATGTTTTAAAGTTTCCGAAAATTCGGACGCAGCCTTCCGCTTTTTCGCGTCGTCCTCTCCCGCCCGCGCCCCGGAGGCGCAAACCTTCGCACCCATTTCCGCGTATCAGCTTTTGTCGCCGCGCGGCCGCGCCTTGTTGTCGGCCAGCCCGCGCGCCGCGACGCACAACGGCGACTTCGCCGCGCGCATCCTACAAAGGCTCTGCTGTTCGTCTATGTTTTTTTCATCTTTAGAGGAAACAGATTATGTATCGAATTTCCGCGCGCCAAATCTTGCTGATCGCCTTTACGTCGGCATTCATCGCGGCCGGCGTCGTCTTCGTTTTCGGACGCTACGGCGGCCGACTGCTCGAACCGAGCGGCAGCGCGTCGCTCTCGGAGGGCGTGCCCGCCGGCATCACCAGCCCGTCTCTGGCGACCGACGAGCAGAACAACATCGAGGTCTATAAGGCCATCTCGCCGGGCGTGGTCTTCATCACCTCGACCTCCTTCGGCAACGACTTCTGGGACGCGGGCGAGCGCAGCGGCACCGGCTCCGGCTTCGTCATCGACGCGCAGGGGCACATCCTGACGAACTACCACGTCATCGAAGGCGCGCAGCGTTTGAGCGTCAGTTTCGGCGGCGACAAGTCTTACCCGGCGACGAAGGTCGGCGAAGACCCGGACACCGATCTGGCCGTGATCAAAGTTCAGGCTCCGCGCGACGTGTTGACGGTCGTGCCCTTCGGCGACTCGGATACGCTCGTCGTGGGGCAGAAGGTGTTAGCCATCGGCAACCCGTTCGGGTTCACGCGCACGCTCACCACCGGCGTCATCAGCGGTTTGCAACGTCCCATCCGCGCGCGCAACGACCGGCAGATCGAAGGCGCGATCCAGACGGATGCCTCCATCAACCCCGGCAACTCCGGCGGGCCGCTCCTCGATTCGAGCGGCCGCGTGATCGGCATCAACTCGCAAATCCTGTCGCCCGCGGGCGGCTCGGTCGGCGTCGGCTTCGCCGTCCCGGCGAGCATCGCCAAGCGGGTCGTGCCGCAACTGATCAAGAACGGCGCGGTCGTCCGCCCGAAACTCGGCATCGTCCCGTTCAACGTGCGCAATTTGCAAATTCGCCTGCCCGTGTCGGAGGGCGTCGGCATCTATCAGGTCTATCCGAACAGTTCCGCGGCGGCCGCCGGGCTGCGCGGTCTGGAACAGACGCCGGACGGCAACGTGGCTCTCGGCGACATCATCCTCAGCATTGACGGCGAGAAAGTGAACAACGGCGACGACCTCTTCCGCATTCTCGATAAGCGCCAGTTCAACGACGTGGTGCAGGTGGAAGTGTTCCGCGACGGCGGACGCGTCAAAGTCCCCGTGCGCCTGCTGCCCGAACGCCGCGGCCGCGTGCTCAGAAGATAACAAACAGAGGTTAGAGGTTAGAGGTTAGTAAAAACGCTCCGGTCTTTCGCAGACCTCTAAACTCTAATCTCCGACCTCCGGCCTCTGTTTTATGGATCACTTCGTCAACAAAGGCTACGGCTGGACGTGTCGCCATTGCCGGACGGAAGAAGCGCCGCCGCGCGCGCCTGAAACGGGCGCGCGCGGCCGTTTTTTCAGCGAGGGCGAAGCCGAGGAACGCGAGCCGAAACTCTCCACGGCCGCGCGCGCACGCTGGCGCGACGATTCACGCCGCGCGCTCGTTTGTCCACGTTGCGGTGTCGAAGAGAAGATCGGCGAGCAAGCCTGAGCCGGTGAGGTGTCGCTTCACGGAGCGCAAGCCCTGGCCCCGTTACCCTTCAACAATTTCATCTCACTCAGGCGCAATCGTTCTTTGAGTTTCCGGCGCGAGCGAGGATGAGCGTGTGCCCGCCGTCGCCTTCGGGGATGAACTCCGCGCGGCAAATCTCGAATCCGCTCGCGGCCAGCCACGCCTGATAAGTCTCCGCGTCGGCGTGGCTCCAAGCCATCAACGCGTCCGGCACGCCGAGCCAGTTCTCTTCCGTTCCCGTCCAAGCCCTGCTCCCGACCGTTCCGAGAAAATAGCCGCCCGGTTGCAGCCAGCCGCGCATTCTCTCGAACAGCGCGGGCTGCTCCGGGAGCGGCAGATGGATGACCGCGTAGAAAGAGAGGACGGCGGCGAAACTCGCCGGGGGGAAATTTACCGCCGCCATATCCGCGCGGATGAATCGCGCCCGCGGCACGAGACGCCGCGCGCGCTCGATCTGCACTGTCGAGATGTCCACGCCGGTCACGGCGAACTTCGCGCAGAGCGTTTGCGCGACGGGCAGGCCGCAGCCGCAGCCGAGATCGAGCACGGGAGCGCGCGCGGGCAGGAGCGCAGTCAGTTCCGCGAGCCAGGCGTCGTAGTTTGCGAGATCATCCGCGCCCGCCCCGCCGTTGGCGCGGTAAGCGTAAGAGACTTTATCGTAGCCGCGCCTGACGATCTCCTTCTGTTTCGACACGCTCTCACCTCCGGCACGCTCTCCCGTTCCGCTTTGTTCACGCGCGCAACAGACGCCGCAACTCGGCGATGCGCGTTTCGGGCGCGCCGAAGCGTTCGCGATAATCCTCGATGCTGCGGCGGATCACTTCCGACGCGTCTACGCGGTTGTAGACCTCCGCGATCTCGACGCGGCGCGGGGCTTCCTGCGGCAGTTGCTTGTAGCTCAGGAAGTAATGTTGCAGCCGGTCTATCAGTCCGCGCGGCGCGTCGGCGATGTCGTTGAGGTGGCCGTAGGTCACGTCGTCGGCGAGGACGGCGATGATCTTGTCGTCGGCCTCGTTGCCGTCGATCATGCGCAGGCCGCCGATGGCGCGCGCGCGGACGAAGAAGTCGCCGTGGGCGGCGGGACGTTCGGTGAGCACGCAGATGTCGAGCGGGTCGCCGTCGCCGCGAATGCCGGTGCGGCCGACGCGCGTTTCGCAGAGCGCGGCCACCGACGCGCCGCAGTAAGTTTGCGGGATGAACCCGTACGGCGTCGGGCACATCGAGGAGAAACGCTGCGGGCGGTCGACGCGGAGGTGTCCCGAAGGCTTGTCGAGTTCGTACTTGACGGCATCGGTCGGCACGATCTCGATGTAGGCGTTGACGCCCGCGGGCGCGTCCGCGCCGGGCGCGACGCCATGCCACGGGTGCGCCTGAAAAAGTTTCGCCAGCAGTTCGTGCAATGTTTCGTCGTTTGTCGGCATGGATTCAACCCTCGATTTGCCCGGCGGCGCGGCTCGTTCGCTATGCTAAAATTCGTCTCCGCGCGCGCCTGAATGTTTCGACGGATTATCAGGCCGACGCGCGGCGCGTGTCCAACGCGTCAGGCGCACGCGAACAACTTTCGACTCAGGAAAATCTCCATGTCGGCCACGACCACGACCACCCCGACGACCCTGATCCCGACGCCTTCCGGGGCGCGGGCGCGCGCCCTCTCGATGCGCTGGATCATCGGCGCGCGCGACGATCTCGTGTGGTTCATCGGGTCGGTCGCGTCCAGTTACGCTCTGTTCGCGCTTTACGTCGGCGGCATTGTGCCGCTCATACCGATGGTGGCGGCGTGGGCGATTTTGATCGACGCGCCGCACGTCTTCGGCACGTTCTCGCGCACCTACTTCGACCGCGAGGAGCGACGCGAGCGCGGCCGTCTGCTCTGGTGGTCGCTCGCCTTCTTCGCCGTCGGCCCCGTGATGGTGCTGGCCGGTTTCGGCCTCGTCTTCTTCTTCCTCGCCGCGCTCTGGGCTTACTACCATCTCGTCAAACAGCACTACGGCTTCATGGTGCTCTATAAAAAGAAGAACGCCGATCTCGCGCCCATCGACAACGCGCTCGACCGCCTGTTGCTCCTGCTCGCGCTCACCTACCCCTTCGTCGCCTTCGTGGCGCACGACCCGCAAGCGTTGGCGCGCGTTCCCGCGCAGGTGGCGGGCGCGCTCGGTTACCTCGAAACCTTGCTGCTCGCGGCGACGGCCGGCGTCGCCGTCGTCTGGCTGCTCCGGCAGTTGCAGCGCGCCGTCCAAAGGCAGCCGCTCGACGTGCCGAAGTATCTGCTGCTCGCCGCCTGCGTGCCGATGCACTGGCTCGTGCTTCTCACGCCGATGCCGCACAAGCCCATCGCCATCGTGGCGATCCTCACGGTCTATCACAACCTGCAATACCATCGCCTCATCTGGTTTCACAACCGGAAGTACGCGCGGGGCGCGGAGGCGCGCACGCGCCACGGCGCGGCCGAACTGATCAGCCGCCGCGTCGTCTATTACGTCGCCTTCGGCGTCCTCTTCGGTCTCTGGTATCAACTGCCGCGCCAGTATGTCTCGCACACGAGCGGGCAAGGCGCGCAGCTCACGCAACTCGTCGCCGCCTTCTTCTGGGGCTACGCCTTCATCCACTATTATCTCGACTCGAAAATCTGGCGCGTCCGCCGCGACCCTTCCGTCGGCAAAGCGTTGCGCATGGAGTGACGGCTCGTGCAAAAGCCGTCAATCGTCAATCGTGAAGAGAGAAAACCGTCTTCTTCGATTCACGATTCAGGAGTTTTCTCACACCACTTGCGCGTGGCGGCGTGGCGGTAGGCGAAGAGTTTGTCGAGGCGCGGGATGATGAGGAAGGGCGCGGCGAGCCGGCCGAGGAGATGGAACGGCGGTTCGTATTCGATCTCGTCTCGAAGGAGCGCGCCGTCCGCGTGCGGCGCGACGAAGTGGCGGTGACGCCAGAAGCGGAAAGGGCCTGCGACCTGCACGTCTTCAAACATGCGCGGCGGATCGTAAGCCGTGTGGCGCGCGACCCAACGCGCCGGGATGATGCCGAGAATGCGCGTCTCGATGACGGCCTCCGACCCGATCTCGGAAATCTTCGCCATCCGGATCACGCGCGAGGCTTCCCAGGGCGGCGTGAGGCGCGCGAGCGCGTCCGGCAGTTCGTGAAACGCGAAGACGCGCTCCGGCGCGGCGGCGATAACGCTCTCCCTGACGAACGCGCGGCGGCGGCCACTCATCTGCTTCCCCTCCCCGGTTTCAATTCTCCGCACAAAAAAGTTAGAGGCCGCTCATCTCCGCGCAAACAATTCGCGCAACGATTCGCGTCGGCAAACCAATGAGCATGTCGGAAACATACTTGCCGCAGAACGCGTCGCAGTGGATCGGTTTGGCGTGCGCCGTCGCCGTCTGCTTCGCCGCCGCCGGCATCAGTTCACTCTATACCACCCCGGCCATCCCGGTGTGGTACGCCTCGCTGCGAAAGCCCGCGTGGACTCCGCCCGCATGGGCGTTCGCCCCCGTCTGGACGCTGCTCTACCTGTCGATGGCCGTCGCGGTCTGGCTCGTCTGGCGCGAGCGCGGCTTCGACGCCCTCGCGCGGCTCCCGCTCGCCCTCTTCGCCGTCCAACTCGGCCTCAACGCGCTCTGGTCAATCATCTTCTTCGGCTGGCGGCGACCCGACCTCGCGCTCGTCGAAATCTTCTTCCTCTGGGCGGCCATCTTCGCCACCATGCTCGCGTTCTGGCGCGTCTCACACACGGCCGGGTGGCTCATGTGGCCTTACCTGCTGTGGGTCACGCTGGCGGGCTTCCTCAATCTCGCCATCTGGAAATTGAATAGGTAGTCCGTTGTCAGTCGTCCGTTGTCCGTTGTCCGTTGTCAGTTGTCAGTTGTTGTCGTCAATGGTCAGTTGTCCGTGGTCAGTTGTTCAAGACAGTCTTTAGCAACTTGCGTGAGAGCCACATGCAACTGACAACGGACAACTGACCACGGACAGCCGCCTAATCTTCGTCGTGTTCTTGGCCGTTGTAGTGCATGACGACCTTTTCGCCGTCGGCGGTGGTTTCGAGGTGGACGGGGCGACCCCAGAGGCGGTGGACGTGTTCGAGAACTTTGCGCGCGTAGTTTGAATCGAGTTCCGCGCCTTCGTAGTGGTGCTTGAGGTAGAGTTCGCGGTTGCGATTGTAGTCGCCGTCGGCGACGACGATGTAGGGGAAGCCGAAGTTGGTCATGTTCGAGACGAGTTGATCGCGCACGCGCTCCCAACGCTTCTCCGTCACCCTCCACTCTTCTTCCTCGACGAGTTCGTAGACGAACAAGTCCAACTCCTCGCACAAGTCTTCGGTCAGGTAATTGCGCAGGAACGACACGTCGTTGTCGAGTTCGCGCACCTCGAAAATCTTCTCGCGCCCCTCGCCGCCGCGGCGACCCAACTTCTCGCGCTCCCCGGCCGTCGGGTTGTCCCAACGCTTTTCGATGTCTTCGAGAATCTTGTAGCCCAGATAATACGGATTCAACTGCCCCTTCTGCGGCGAGACGACGCCCGCGTGCAGTTCGGCGAACTCGATGGATTCCGTGTCGGTCAACTCAAGCTCGCGCATGATGCGCGAATGCCAGTAAGACGCCCATCCTTCGTTCATCACCTTCGTCTGCATCTGCGGCACGAAGTATTCCATCTCTTCGTGGATCATCCCCATCGCATCGCGCTGCCAATCCGTGAGGGTGGGCGAGTTGCGCATGATGTAATAGACGAGGTCTTTTTCGGGCACGCGTTCGCCGCGCGGGATTTCGCGCGCCGGGGCGAGGCGGGGCGGCGCGGCCGGTTCGCCGAGATTCCAGAGGTCGTCGTAGCGGCCTTCCTTCGGCCGGCCGGCGCGCTCCTGTTCCGGGTCTTGCGGCGGGCGATCCTGTTTGATGAAAAAGTTCGGGTCGATGTGTTCCTCGATGGAGAGCACGCTATCGAGAAACTCCTCCACGGTTTTGCGCCCGTACTTGAATTCGTACTCGTTCATGCGTCCCGCATGAGACGAGACGGATTCGACCATGCGCCGGTTGGTTTTCGAGAAATAGGCGTTGTGCTTGAAGAAGTCCACGTGGCCGAGAACGTGCGCCATCACGAGCTTGTTCTGGATGGGGCTGTTGGTTTCCAGCAAAAAGCCGTAGGACGGGTTGGTGTTGATGACCACTTCGTAAATCTTCGAGAGGCCGAAGTCGTACATGGTCTTCATGCGGTGGTAGGCTTTGCCGAACGTCCAGTGCGAGTAGCGGCCGGGCAGGGCGTAGGAACCGATCTCGTACATCACGGTCGCGGGCACGATCTCGAAGCGCGTGGGGAATGGGTCGAGGCCGAAGCGCGCGGCGATCTCCCAAATTTGTTCGAGCGTGCGTTCGAGGTCTTTGATTTCGCGGTCGTCTGCCATAATTCTCTGCCACCTTCACGCGGCGGGCGCGGCGGCGCGCCTCAGGCTTCCACTCCGCGCTGCCCGAAAAACTGCTTGAGCGCGGGATACACATCCTCGCGTTCGTCTATCCGCACGCCGACGAAGCGTTCCTTGCGATGCAAGCGATCCTTGAAGATGGACAAAAGCGCGCCCGACGAACGGCGGTAGCCGCTCGTGCCTTCCTCGCCGATCTCGCCGTAGCCGAACAGGTTGCACGTGCGGATCAACTCGTCGGCCAGGCGCACGGCCTCTTCATTGTCCGAGTAGTAGTTGTCGCCGTCGGAGAAGTGAAACGGGTAGACGTTCCAGTCGCGCGGGTTGTAACGCGACTCGATGATCTCCAACGCCAGTTGATACGCCGACGAGACGACCGTGCCGCCCGATTCCCCTTGCGTGAAGAACTGTTCCTCCGTCACTTCCTTCGCCTCCGTGTGGTGCGAGATGAAGACGATCTCCACGTTGTCGTACTTCGTGCGCAGGAAACGCACCATCCAGAAGAAGAAGGAGCGCGCGATGTACTTTTTGAACTCGCCCATCGAACCCGACACGTCCATCAACGCGAGCACGACGGCGTTCGACTCGTAGCGGTGCGACTCCTGCCAACTCTTAAAACGCAAATCCTCTTTCTTGACGTTGCCGAAGCGCGCCCCTTTCGACGTGCGCGCGTTGCGTTTGATGTTCTCCATGATGAGCCGCCGCTTGTCGAGATTCGCCATCACGCCCGTGCGGCGGATTTCGTCGAAGCGCGTCGTCTTGGCGGGCACGGCCTGCTTCGCTTTTTCTTCGAGGAAGGGCAGTTGAAGGTCTTCGAAGATGAGCGCGGCGAGTTCGTCCAGATTGACCTCGGCCTCGTAATATTCGCCGCCCGCGTCTTTTCCGGCCGCGCCGCTGCCCTTGCCCGTCCCCTGTCCTTCCTCACGGCCGAGCACGTCGCCGACGCGCGTTTTGCCGTCGCCCTGCCCGACGTGCTTGCGCTTGCGGTGGTCGAAACGAAACTTGTACTCGTCGAGCGAGCGGATGGGAACCTTCACGCTGCGCTTGCCGTCGGACAGGATGATCGCCTCGTTGGAAACGATGGAGCCGAGGTTCTTTTTGATCGCCTCTTTGACGCGATCCTTGTGCCGCTCCTGATCGATGATGCCCTTGCGCTGCAAAGACCAATCGTTGCGCTGTACGGACATGACGGGTAAAACTCCTTTCGAAACGCGCCCTGCTCAAACGACGGCCGGCTCCGCGCCGCGACAAAACTCCGCGACGAGCGACACGAATTCCGCCGGGCGTTCCTCCTGCGGCAAGTGGCCGCACTCGGGGAAAACGAACAGGCGCGAGAGCGCGATCAACTCGTGCAGGCGTCGGCCGTGGCGCAGCGGCACGTCGCGGTCGTCTGCGCCCCACACGAGCAGCGTCGGTTGTGTGATGCGGGCGGCTTCCCGTTCGATGCGCGTTGCGCTCCAATTGCGGAGCGTGCGCAGGATGGCGCGATGCGTGGCCGCCGCGCGCAACGGACGCTGGTGCGCCGCGATGCGCACGCTGTCGAGCAGGTAGCCGTTCTCGGCCGCGTAAGTCGCCCGCAGGCGATTCTTCATAAACCGCCGCGCGTCGAGCAAAACGGGAGCGAACAGTTCGCCCATCACGGGCGTCGCGGCGAGGCGCAACATCGGCCGCCGTGTAATTTCGTCGTTAGACACCGCGCCGACGAGCACCAGACGCTCGACGCGCGACGCGGCATCCAACGCGCACACGGCCGCGACCGCGCCGCCGTAGGAACTGCCGACGAGCGTGGCGCGCTCGATGCCGAGCGCGTCCAACAGCCCGACGAGGATGCGCGCCTGCGCCTCAATCGTGTACTCGCCGCTTCCCGGCTTTCCCGAAAATCCGAAGCCCACGAGGTCGGGCGCGACGACGCGAAATCCCGCTTCCGCCAAGGGCACGAGCGCCTCGTTCCACACGAAGTTCGACGCGCAGAAACCGTGAATCAACAGCAACGCGGGCGCGCCCTCGTCGCCCGCCTCCTGATAATGCACGCGCACGCCCTCCACCTCGGCGAAACGCGAACGCTCCGCGTGGTGCAGACGCTCGCGCTGCTCGCCCCACTCCACGTCCTGCG
Source organism: Pyrinomonadaceae bacterium (assembly GCA_035644995.1). GTDB lineage: Bacteria > Acidobacteriota > Blastocatellia > Pyrinomonadales > Pyrinomonadaceae > JAIVJZ01. The sequence continues at coordinate 14,854 of DASQNL010000437.1, forward strand.
GGCGCGCCAGCAACTTCAACGCCAGCGCGCCGCCCGCCGCCGCCGTCGCCCCGCCGATCCAGTAACGTTTCTTCATCGTTTCGTATCGCCCGCGTCACCGTTGCCGCGCCGCTCGCTGATGAGCCGTTCCACGACGTTGACCAGAGCGTTGAGCCGTTCGTCGGTCTCAGCCATCTGTTTGTCAGTCCGCGCCTGCGCCTGCGCGTGCGCCTCTGCCTGCGCCGCCTGCACCTTTGCCTGCGCCGCCTGCGCTTCAGCCAGCGACTTGATTTCCCCTTCGTGAATTTCAGCTATCGCGAGAAGCGCGCGGATGCCTTCTTCCGTGCGCCCCCATCTCTCGTCGGCCTGCGCCTGCGCCTCGCGCATTTGCTGCATGTCGGCGGTGAACTGCGCCTGCTGCTCCAGAATGAACTTCATGGTGCGCTGATTCTCTTCATCCCTTCGGCGGGATTCATCATCTTCCAGACTCATTTACCAGACCATCCTTCCGGTGAAGTTTTTATTCCCAACAAGCAAGTGCGACGCCCGCACCGATCAATATCGAAAAGCGCGGGCGTGAAAAGTTTCCTGTCTGTCCTCGCGCTGGCCTCGTTCAGCGCGAGAGCAGCGTGCCGACGTAGGTCAAGAGTTCGTTGGCGCAGACGGGGCAGTAGCCGCCGTCTTTGATGAGACGATCAACCACCTCGTTGATGCGGCGCAGTTGGTCGGGGTCGGGCGTGCGGGAAGAGGTCGTGATCTTCACCACGTCTTTGAGGTCGGCGAAAATCTTCTTCTCGATGGCCTCTTTCAGACGTTCGTGCGAGGTGTATTCGAACTGCTTGCCCTTGCGGCTGAAAGACGAGATGCGGATCAGTATCTCTTGCCGGAAAGTGTTCTTCGCGTTGTCGGAGACGCCGATCTGTTCTTCGATGCTGCGCATCAACCCTTCGTCCGGCTCCATCTCTTCCTCGGTGATGGGGTCTTTGATGCGTTCCTTGTTGCAGTAGGCTTCGACGTTGTCGAGATAGTTGTTGCAGATGGTGCGCGCCATCTCCTCGAACGAGTAGACGAAGGCGCGCTGCACCTCGATCTTCGCCAACTCGTCGTACTCCTTGCGCGAGGCGGAGATGAGATTGAGGTAGCGTTCGCGCTGCTCCGGGTTGATGCCGGTGTGCTGCTCGAAGCCGTCTTTGATGGCGCGCAGGGCGTCAATCGGGTTGATGCAGGTCACGCCGTCGCGCACGAGCGCGCCCGACAGGCGATTGATGATGTAACGCGGAGAGATGCCGTCCATGCCTTCGCGCGCGGTATCCTCACGCAGCTCGCGCACGTCCTTCGACTTGTAGCCTTCCACGTCCTCGCCGTCGTACAACTTCATCTTCTTGACGATGTCGACATTGGCGCGCTTCGGTTCTTCGAGGCGGGTCATCACGGCGAACATGGCCGCCACCCGGAGCGTGTTCGGCGCGATGTGGACGTTGCGCAAAACTTCCGACTGGTTCAAGAGTTTCCCGTAGATGCGTTCCTCCTGCGAGACGCGCAGATTGTAGGGCACGCGCACGAGGATGATGCGATCCTGCAAGGCTTCCGATTTACGGTTGCCCGCGAAACTGACGTACTCGTTTTCGTTCGAATGCGAGAGGATCACTTCGTCGGCGTAGATCATGGCGAAGCGTCCGGTCTTGATGTTCTGCTCCTGCGAGAGCGTCAGGAGCGAGTAGAGAAACTTCTCGTCGCACTTGAGCATCTCGATGAACTCCATCACGCCGCGATTGGCGATGTTGAGTTCGCCGTCGAAGCGGTAGGCGCGCGGGTCTGACTCGACGCCGACCTCGCCGATGGTCGAGAGATCGATGGAGCCGGTGAGTTCCGTGATGTCCTGAGATTTCGGGTCGCTTGGCGAGAACGTGCCGATGCCGACGCGCTCCTTCTCCGAGAACAGCACGCGCTCGACGCGCACGTCTTCATGCTTGCCGCCGTAAGTATGTTCGAGCGCGTAGCGGCATTGCGGGCAGAGGTCGCCTTCGATGTAGATGCCGTAATGCTTTTCGATCTCGGCGCGGAGTTCCTGCGGGATGAGATGCAGCGGCTCCTCGTGCATCGGGCAATCCTTGATCGCATAGAGCGCGCCCGCCTCGGTGCGCGTGTAGTCTTCGAGACCGCGCTTGAGCATCGTGACGATGGTTGACTTGCCGCCGCCGACCGGCCCCATCAAAAGCAAGATGCGCTTGCGGACTTCGAGGCGTTGCGCCGCCGACTTGAAGTATTCGACGATGCGGGCGAGCGGTTCCTCGATGCCGTAGAGTTCCTGCGCGAAAAATTTGTAGCGCGCCACCTCGTCGCGCGTGCCCTCGTTGAGTTTCTCGATCCCGGCGGCGTGAACCATGTCGTTGACGCGCGCGTGCGAGAGTTGGGCGAGCCTGGGGTTTTGCGAAACCAGCTCGAAGTAGTCGCGGAAAGACCCTTCCCAGTGGAGGGCTTCGCGCTCGCGGCGCAAGTCTTCGAGCCGTTCGCTGATGTTGAATTTGTATTTGCCATCCTGCTCTTCGTGCATAGCCTTGGTACCTCTAAAACGGCTTCGCGCGCGTGGACGGCGTGGGGAAGTCACGCCCTTCCGTGTTCATGCGGGCGGCTCACAACCGGAGACTCTTCGCTTCATCGAACCGCTGCTGCCGGGGTTGCGAGTCGCGTTGATATTAGGACAAGTCTCGATGCAACAAGCGGGAACGTGCGCGGGTTAGCGTACCCTGACTGCGCCGTCGAGTCTTGAGGATTCCTATTAGGACTTTATTGTCAAACGAGAACGACGGGTGGGACGTGCGATTTTTCGCGACCTCTATTTCCGCCGCTTGCGGCGATTATAACACAGCGTCGGGGGCTGGAAATCAACGCTTATTTTTCGCCGTCCACGTCGAGCATCACCCGCGGCTGCAACCGCCCGCGCGCCGCATCGTACACGCCGACGGCGATCAGTTTGCCCGCCGCATCGCGCATCCGCACGCGCTCGCCCTCCCGCCACGACGAGCCGGATTCATCGGGGCGGCGCACGGCCGCGCCATGACGCGCCCGGCGCGCGTCTTCGGCCGTTAGATGCACGAAAGGCAACTCCGGGAGGGTTGCGTCCGGCGCGATGAGAAGTTTGTCCGCGCCGCGCGCCTCCGCGCGTTCCGCCAGAGCTTCCGGCGTGACGGCCTCCGCGAGACGAAACGCGCCCGCGCGCGTGCGGCGCAAGGCGGCGAGGTGCGCGCCCGCGCCGAGCCGCGCGCCGAGGTCTTCGGCCAGCACGCGGATGTACGTTCCCGCCGAACAGACGACCCGCACGCGCAGGTCGCAAGTGCCATCGGCGTTCTCGCGCCGCCACGCGTCGCCCGCCTCCAACATTTCCAACACGCTAATACGAACGCCGACCGCCGCGCGTTCGACTTCGACGCCGCGCCGCGCCAACTCATACAACTTTTGCCCCTGCACCTTCTTCGCCGAGTACATCGGCGGCACCTGCTCGCGCTCCCCGCGCAAGCTCTCAAGCGCACGCTCAACCTCCGCCCTCTTCCACTCCGCGCACGGTCGCCCGGCCTTCGACGCCTCGCCCGCCACATCTTCCGGCGGCGACGGCTCGCGCCGCGCGCCGGTCAGGTCGCCCGTCTCCGTCGCATACCCGAACCGCACGAGCGCGTCATACTCCTTCTCCGCCCCGGAGAGGAATTGCGCGAGCCGCGTCGCCCGGCCGACGAGCACGACGAGCACGCCGGTGGCGAACGGGTCGAGCGTTCCCGTGTGCCCCACGCGCCGTTCCCCAAGCACGCGCCGCACGCGCGCCACCACGTCGTGAGAAGTCCACCCCGCCGGCTTGTCTATGATGAGTGCGCCGTCCATGAGGCTTAGGGTAAAGGGAAACGGGAAAAGGGGAAAGGTGCGGAAGCATGTCTCGCTTCGCCGCGGCAGCTACCAAAGCGCGCGGCGGTTTTCTTCCCTCACCCTTTACCCTTTTCCCCTTCCCCTATGTTTTAATTCCCTCATGCGCAGGCCGAGACGGAGAGCTAACGTGAGAGACATCAACGAGACGGAGGACAAGCCGAAACGCCCCGTCGATCCCGAACGCTCGCGCACGCGCACGCTCCAACGCGCCGTTAAACTGCTCGCCGCCAAGCCGCGCTCCGTCGCCGAACTGCGCGAACGCCTCCTCGAAAAAGAGTGGACGACGGAAGAGGCCGCCGATTACGCCATCGCCCGGCTCAGCGAGTATGGCTACGTGAACGACGAGCAATTCGCGCTCGGCTACGCGTCGGCGCGCGTCCGGCAGAAGCCCGTCGGGCGGCAGCAGCTCGCGCGCGACCTGCAAATGAAACAGATCGACCGCGAACTCGCCGAACAGACGCTCGAAAAGGTTTTCGAGGCCACGCCCGAAGCCGACCTCATCGACGCGGCAATCGAAAAACGCACCCGCCTGCGCGGCCGACCCAAGACCCGGCAGGAGACCAAAAGCCTCTTCGACCACCTCTTGCGGCGCGGCTTCAGCTACGATCTCATCATCGGCAAAGTCCGCGCGCTCGCGTCCGCCGAACTCGACGAGGACGAAGAGGCCGCCGGAAGCGACGCGGACGATTAACCTGAGACGCCGGAACGCTTCAACGGCGGCTCACCACGACCGCCCGCCCACGCGCCGTCGCCCTCCGACGCCGCCCTCGCGCCGCCTGAGACGGCAGTTTCACCCGCCCGCGCCGCGCGTGCTAGACTCATAGGTCAAACTAAGGGACGGAAAACCGGCCGCCGAACGCTGCCGGGTGATGGTATTTTTTATGATGACCGGAAACGAAATTCGCGAACTTTTCCTGAGCTACTTCGAGCGCAACGGCCACACGCGCGTGCGTTCGAGTCCCCTCTTGCCCGCCAATGATCCGACGCTCTTGTTCACCAATGCCGGGATGAACCAGTTCAAGGATGTCTTTCTCGGCCAGGAGCAACGCGCCTACACGCGCGCCACCTCGTCGCAAAAGTGCATCCGCGCGGGCGGCAAGCATAACGATCTGGACGAAGTGGGCAAGACCGCGCGCCACCACACCTTCTTCGAGATGCTCGGCAACTTCTCCTTCGGCGACTACTTCAAGGAAGACGCCATCCGCCACGCGTGGGACTTGCTCGTCAACGAGTATGGTCTTGACCCGGCGCGCCTGTGGTTCTCCGTCTACGAGGGCGACGAGGAAGTCGCCGCGGACGAAGAGGCCGTCTCGCTCTGGGAGCAGGTCGGCGCGCCCAAAGAGCGCATCCTGCGTTTCGGGCGCAAGGACAACTTCTGGCAGATGGGCGACACCGGCCCCTGCGGCCCGTGCAGCGAGATTCATTACTACATGGGCGACGACCCGCAAGACCCCTCGAAGAATCGCCCCGAACTCGTCAACGGCGCGGGCGACACGACGATGGAGATTTGGAATCTCGTCTTCATGCAATTCAACCGCGAGGGCGTCGGCGACAGAGACCCGCAGACCGGGAAATATCCATCCTACCGGCTTGAGCCTCTACCCAAGCCCTCCGTCGATACCGGCATGGGACTCGAACGCATCGCCACCGTGCTGGAAGGTAAATATTCTAACTATGATACAACTCTAGTTAAACCGATCATCGAGTTCACGGCCAAACTCGCCGACCGCCACTACGAACCCGACACGCAGGAAGGATTCGCCATGCGCGTCATCGCCGACCACGCGCGCGCCACCGCCTTCTCCATCGCCGACGGCATCCTCCCCGGCAACGAAGGCCGCAACTACGTCTTGAGAAAGATCATGCGCCGCGCCATCTATCAAGGACGCCACACGCTCGGCCTCGACCGCCTCTTCTTCAACGAAGTCACAAACTTCGTCGTCGAACAGATGGGCGACGCTTACCCCGAACTCGAAACGCAGCGCGGCTTCATCGAAAAAATGGTGCGCTTTGAGGAGGAGCGATTCGGAAACACGCTGACGGTCGGTTTGAGGAAGCTTGATGAAACTTTGGAGGATAGAAGAAAAAACGGCATCAAAGGTTATTCGACTAATCTTCCAAATATATTAGCTACTCCTCAAGAGTTGGCTTATCTTTATGACACTTTCGGGCTGCCCATCGACTTAATGTATGTGATTTTAGATATTCGCGATG
>DASQNL010000438.1:0-7254 GCA_035644995.1 Pyrinomonadaceae bacterium
CGATCCGCGTGGAGGTCGTCGGCCTGGTCGCAGACCAGACGGCGCGTGTGCGAAACATCGGCGACGCCGCGTTACCCCTGCGCGAGAAGCTGGGACGGAGCGCGCCGCTCGTCGTTATCGCAGGGGCGTGCATGAACAGCGGGAAGACTTACGCGGCGACCGAGTTGATTCGGCGAGCGACGGCGGCGGGGATGCGCGTGGCGGCGGGCAAGCTGTCGGGCGTCGCGTGCCTTCGCGATACGCTGAACATGGCCGACCACGGCGCGCTTGCGACGGCGAGCTTTCTCGACTGCGGCCTGCCTTCGACGGTGGGCGTGGGCGACCTCGCGCCGGTGGCGAAAGCAATCGTCGCGAAGCTGAACGAGAGCGCGCCCGACATGATCGTGATTGAACTCGGCGACGGCATCCTCGGCGGCTACTCGGTCGAGTCGGTCTTCGACGACGCGGAGTTGCGCGCGGCGATGGCGGCGTTGATTTATTGCGCGTCGGATTACGTGGGCGCATGGGGCGGCGTCGAGTTGCTCAAGCGGCGCGGGCTGACGGTTGACCTCGTGGCGGGTTCGGTGACGGATTCGCAGATGGGCGAGGACTACATCGAAGGCGAGTTCCAAGTGGCGGCGGGCAACGCGCGCCGGGACGGGGCGCGGATGTTCCGCGTCATCAGGGATAAGGTTTCAGGTTTCAAGTTTCAGGTTTCAGGTTCGCTCCGCGCGGATGCGTTTGAGCCGGTGTTGGTCGAGGCGTGAAACCGGAGGAGCGAAACGAAGGGCGAGCAGATTTTAAACTTGAATCCCGAAATCTGAAATTTGAAATCTGAAATCTGAAATTTGAAATTTGAAATTTGAAATCTGAAACTGCATTTTTCAGTCCTGAAACTTGAAACCTGAAACTTGAAACCTGATGAAACTTAAGGTAGGCATCTTTGGCGGGTCGGGCTACGGGGGGGCGGAGTTGCTGCGCATCCTGCTGGCGCGCGCGGACGTGGAGGTCGCCTTCGTGACGGCGAACGAGGGGGCGGGGAAATCCGTCGGCGAGGTGCACCGCAATCTCTACGGTTTGACGGCGTTGCGTTTCATCGCCGCGCCGGATGATTTGGAGAGCTTGCCGGAAGTGGATTGCGTGTTTCTGGCGTTGCCGCACGGGCAGGCTTTGGAGATCGCGCCGCGCTTACGGCCGGGCGTGCGCGTGATCGACCTGTCGGGCGATTTTCGTCTGCACGACGCGGCGGAGTTTTTGGAACACTACGGGCGCGAGCACACGGCCGCCGGGTTGCAGCGCGAGTTCGTCTACGGTTTGACGGAGACGAATCGAGAAGCGATCAAGGGCGCGCGGCTGGTGAGCAATCCCGGTTGCTTCGCAACGGCGACGTTGCTCGGCCTCGCGCCGCTCGTCGCCGCCGGGCAACTTCACGGGCGCGTCATCGTGGATGCGAAGACGGGTTCGTCCGGCTCCGGCGTGAAGGCCGCGGCCAACACGCACCACCCGCAACGCATGAACTCCTTCTACGCCTACAAGCCTTTCACGCATCAGCATGTGCCGGAGATCGAACAGGAACTCAGGCGCGTCGGCGACTGGACGAGCGAATTCGTGTTTATGACGCACTCGCTGCCCGTCGCGCGCGGCATCTTCGCCTCGATCTACGTGGAGACGACGAACGCGCTCGCGGCGGCCGACGTGCGCGCGTTGTATGAAAACTTTTACCGGGAGAGTTTCTTCGTGCGCACGGTGGAAGGCTCGCCCGACATCAACTGGGTGAAGACGACCAACTTTTGCGATCTCGGTTTCGCCGTGCGCGGGCGTGCGCTCGTCGTCTTCTCGGCGATAGACAATCTCGTCAAAGGCGCGTCGGGGCAGGCCGTCCAGAACATGAACTTGATGTTCGGGCTGGACGAGCGGACGGGGTTGATGATGCTCGGCTCCAATCCTTAAGAAGGGGTTTCAAGTTTCAAGTTTCAAGTCTGAAAGGGTTTCGGTTTTTAACTTGAAACTTGAAACCTGAAACTTGAAACTAAAGCAGAGAACGATGAAGACGACCACGAACTTTGAACGTGTGGCGGCGCGCGAGGGCGAGTTTCAACTGGCGACTTATAAGAAGATGCCGGTGGCGGCGGTGCGCGGGCGGGGCGCGTGGGTGGAGACGAGCGAGGGCGAACGCTTTCTCGATCTTTACGGCGGGCATGCCGTGGCGGCGACGGGGCACTGTCACCCGCACGTCGTCGAAGCGATCAGGGCGCAGGCCGGAGAGTTGTTGTTCTACTCGAATCTGGTCTATTCGGAGGTGCGCGCGCGGGCGGCGGAGAAGTTGGTGAGTTGTGCGCCCGCCTCCATCACGAAAGCCTTCTTCTGCAATTCGGGCACGGAGGCGAACGAGAACGCGATGCGCATGGCGCGCATGGCGACGGGACGCGAGAACGTCGTCACGTTTACGGGCGGCTTTCACGGGCGCACGGCCGATGCCATCAGCGCAACGTTTCTGGGCAAGTATCGGGAGATCGGGCGGCCGAACGTGCCCGGCCACTTGTGCGCGGAGTTCGGTTCAATCGCTTCGGTGGCCGCGCTCGCCGACAAGACGGTGGCCGCCGTGATGCTTGAGCCGATCCAGTCGATGGCCGGCGTGCGGCAGGCGCGGCCGGAGTTTTATCGCGCGCTGCGCGAGTTGTGCGACGAGCGCGGGATGCTCTTGATTTATGATGAGGTGCAGACCGGCATCGGGCGCACGGGCGAGTGGTTCTTCGCCGGGAGCGCGGCGGGCGCGGGCGTCGAGCCGGACATCATCACGCTGGCGAAAGCTCTGGGGAGCGGCGTTCCCGTCGGCGCGTGCCTGACGACCGGAGCCGTCTCCGCGCACATCAAGGAGAACGACCTCGGCACGACGTTCGGCGGCGGGATGCTGGCGATGGCGGCCGTAACGGCGACGCTCGAAGCGATTGAAGCGGACGGGATGCTGGAGAACGCGCGCGCGTCGGAGCGATACCTGCGCGCGTCGCTTGAGGGCGTGCCGGGGGTGGCGCGCGTGCGCGGCGCGGGGTTGTTGCTCGGAGTGGAGTTCGCGGATGAGATGGCGGCGAAGGTGCATCAGGCGTTGCTCGGCGAAAGAATCATCACGGGCACGTCGAGCGATGCGCGCGTGCTCAGGCTGTTGCCGCCGCTCTGTCTGAAGCGGGAAGAAGTCGAACTGTTCGTGGCCGCGCTGCGCCGCGTAACGCGGTCGCTGCCAGCCGGTTCGACCTCCGTCTAAAACTGCTGCGCGGCTTAAGGTTGAAGGAACTGCGAAGAGGGGCGGGCTGGGCTTCGCCGGACGACTATGCCGAGAGATTTTCTGACCACCGGAGACTGGACGCGCGACGAGCTTGAGCGTCTGCTGGAAGCGGCGGCGCGATTCAAGCGCGGCGAGGACGCGGGGCGGCCGCTCGCCGGAAAGTCCGTCGCGCTCGTCTTCTTCAATCCCAGTTTGCGCACGCGCGCCTCGATGCAGGTCGGGATTTACGAACTCGGCGGCAACGCGGTCGTGCTCGAACCCGGCGGCACGAGTTGGACGCTCGAACACCGCGACGGCGTGGTGATGGACGGCGACAAGACCGAGCACGTCGCGGAGTTTGTGCGCGTCCTGGGGCGTTACTGCGCAGGGATCGGCGTGCGCACGTTCGCCGCGCTCAAGGACTGGAAAGAGGAGCGGCGCGACCCCGTGCTCGCGGCGTTCGCGCGCCACAGCGTCGCGCCCGTCGTCAATCTCGAATCGGCGATGCATCACCCGTGTCAGGCTCTCGCCGACATGTTGACCATCAGGGAGAAACTCGGCGCGACGCCGAAGCGCGTGACCTTGACGTGGGCGTGGCATCCGAAGCCTCTGCCGATGGCCGTCCCGAACAGTTTCGCGCTCGCCGCCGCGCAGATGGGGCACGAACTCACCATCGCGCACCCGCCCGGCTACGAACTCGACGACGAACTCATCGGCCAACTCAACGAGCGGGCGTTCGACGCGGGCGCGAGCGTCAACGTGACGAACGACATGGAAGCGGCCTTCGACGGCGCGGAAGTAATCTACGCGAAGAGTTGGGGCAGCAAGCTGTTTTACGGCGCGCCCGAAGACGACGTGGAGACGCGCGCCGCCTACCGCGACCAGTGGATCGTAGACGAGGCGAAGATGCGGCGCACGCGCGGCGGCATCTTCATGCACTGCCTGCCCGTGCGCCGCAACGTCATCGTGACGGACGGCGTTATCGACTCGGCCGCCTCCGTCGTCATAGACGAAGCTGAGAATCGCCTGCACGCGCAGAAGGCCGTCATGGCAACATTGGTCAGTGGTCAGTAGTCCGTTGTCGGTTGTTTAGCGCCTCCTGAACTTGAACCTAACCTTATGAGCGGCGACTTTGATAACCACATGCAACTGACAACTGACAACGGACTACCGACATATCGGGAGAAATTATGAGCCAGCCGCGACTCGACCTGTTGCGCGAAGCCTTGCCCTACATTCAGCGTTTCAAGGGCAAGACTTTCGTCGTCAAAATCTCCGGCAAGCTGACGGAGGATCACGAAAATCTGAGGTCGCTCTGTGAGGAGTTGGCGTTGATGCATCAGGTGGGCATCCGGCTCTGCGTGGTGCACGGCGGCGGCAAGCAGTTGACGGACTTGGCCGAGCAGATGGGCGTCGAGCAGACGATCATCAACGGGCGTCGCGTGACCGATGATGCCACGCTCGACATGGCGAAGATGATCTTCGCCGGGAAGATCAACACGGACATTCTCGCCGCGCTGCGCAATCACGGCGTGAGCGCGGTCGGCTTGTCGGGCGTGGACGGCAACATCGTGCTGGCCGAACGCCGCCCGCCGAAGGACGTGTTGAATCAGGCGACGGGCGAGAGCGAGCGCGTGGACTTCGGGCACGTCGGCGACGTGTTGGAGATAGACGACCGTTTGCTGCGCGTGCTGCTCGACCACGATTACCTGCCCGTCGTCTCGCCGCTCGGCGCGGACTCGCGGGGGCGCGTCTTCAATATCAACGCCGACACCATCGCCGCCGAAATCGCCGTGCGGCTGGCGGCGGAGAAGTTGATCTTGTTGAGCGACGTGGACGGGCTTTACCTGCGGCCGGGCGAGTCGGCGACGAAACTCTCGCGCCTGACGGTGGCGGAGGTGACGCAACTGCTCAAAGACGGCATCGCCACGGGCGGCATGATCCCGAAGCTGCAAAACATCACCGAACTCCTGCATCGCGGCGTTCGCAGCGCGCACATCATCAAAGGCTCTCTGCGCAACACGCTGCTCTCCGAGGTCTTCACCGATGAAGGCACGGGCACGATGATCGTCGCGTGAAAGTTGAGGGGAGAAGGGCGAGCGGGAAGTAGAAACCGGGCGGCGCATCGGGCGCGGGTGAGGCAGGCGGAAGCTCCTGCATCGCTCGCGCCTGATTTTTTTTTCGCGCCGGGTGATACTTTTTCGATCCGAATCTCGCCTTAGTAGTTGGGACGTTAATTGGAAACCCGCAAGCGAAGTTTATTTGATTTCCAAAGGCGTCCACATACATTGCACGGGCATTTTTAAGCCCTTTTGCGGGACATCTTATCGCGTCCCGAAGTTATCAACATTCTCATAGCATTTGTAAGGAGACGAAATGACCCACCGAAAGAAACTGTTGAAGAAGATTCTCTTGTCGTGCCTGCTCACGCTCGCCATCTTCCCCCTGGCCGCATTCGCCGATAACCCGCACGCGCGTCCCTACGGAGACGTGCGCACGCTCGCGCCGTTCCCCGTGCCGCCCGGCTCGCCCGAAGGCATCGCCGTCAAAGGCAACAAGGCTTATGTCTCCGGCCCCGCGCGCTTCGGCACGGCGGGAGGGCCGCCCTCAATCGTCGTCGTCTACGACACGCGCACCGGCGAAAAACTTGAAACCATCCAGATACAGGGCGAAGACCTGACTCAGGAGCACGCCAATTCATGCGTCGCCTTCGACGGTAACGGCCGCCTCTACGTCGTCAACACTCAACTCGGCATCGTCCGCATAGACCTCGGCAGCGGCGTGCAGACGGTTTACGCGCCGCCCGTGCCGCAACTCAACCCGCCCGTGCCCGCGCTCCCGAACGACCTCGCCTTCGACCCGGCAGGCAATCTCTACCTGACCGATTCGCTGCAAGCGACCATCTGGCGCATCCCGCCGGGCGGCGGCGCGCCGCAAGCCTGGTTTCAGGACGCCGCGCTCGCCACGCCCTTCGGTGCGAACGGCATCCGCCTCAATCCTGACCGGACGAAAATCTACTTCGTCGTGACGGCCGAAGGCGTGGGTGAATTCGGTTTCACCGGCGGCAAAATCTACACGCTGCCGCTCGTGGACGCCCCGACCGCGGCCGACCTGCAAGTCTTCCACCAGTACAACGGCGACGGGCCGGACGGCATCGCCTTCGGCAATTCGGGCAAACTCTATGTGATTTTGGCCTCGCCCGGTTTCTCCGGCGTCTCCGTGCTCAGCCCGACGGGCGTCGAGGTCGCACGTTTCGGCAACGCTCCCGGCAACCTCATCTCGCCCTTCAACTCGCCGGCCAACGCCGCCTTCGACAAGCGCGGCTCGCTCCTCGTGACGAATCACACCTTCGTGTTTCCCGGCAACGAGAGCGTGCTCAGCGTCTACATTGACGACAAGGAATCGCCGCTCGTGAAGCCCACGCTTCCCTAAAACTGCGGAGAGAGTTTTCCCCCCGATGAGCAGGCGCGCGTTGTTATTGCAACGCGCGCCTGCTTTATAATTTCACCGTCACGTGTTTTTACCCGACCGTCAAGCGTTTCAACTCCGACGCCGCGTGTTCTAATGCTCCGCCCGCGATTTTAAGTCGGCCGTCACGGGGTCTAACTCCGGCATCGGGCGTTTCGGCGCGCCGTTTTATGTTTTGAGTTCGTCGTGACGTGCCGTGGTGCGGTCATTGGGGATTTGATGAAGAAATCCGACTTAAAACAAACTCCGGCGCACGCCGGGACGAAGCGACCTTTGAGCCGCTTCGCACGGCATTTGTCGCAGGCTTGGAAACGGCTTGCGCTGCCCTGCGACGGGCGCGTCGTCGTGGTCGCCGTGTCGGGCGGGGCGGATTCGACCGCGCTCCTGCTGGCGTTCGACGAGTTGAAACGGGCGGGGCGGATCGCGCTCACGCTGAAAGTCGCGCATCTGGATCACGGGCTGCGCGGCGCGGCGGGCGCAAGCGACGCGCGCTTCGTGTCGGAGTTGGCGAGCGCGCTCGGTTACGAGGCGACGACCGGGCGCGCGGC
>DASQNL010000439.1:0-3908 GCA_035644995.1 Pyrinomonadaceae bacterium
AGTGACAGCCCCAAAACCTCCTGCTTGGTTGTTCAATAAAGAACTTGCACTACAACGAAACTCATGAGCGCCGGAATCGCGCGAGAGACTAGCGAACAGGCCAACTCGCGCGAGCAGGGACGCGTGCTGGTCGTGACGGACGAGCCAAACCGCGCCGCTTCGCTCGACGCCTTGGTGCGCGCCGGCCTCGCCGTCGTCGGCGTGGCGAGCGGCGCGGCGGCTATCGTCGCTTTGCGCAAGTCGCGCCCGCACGTCGTCGTCGCCGACACGAACCTCAAAGGCATTAGCGCGGACGAGTTGACGCGCCATGTCGTGCGCGAGCAGGAGGGCGTGCCGCTCATCCTCTTCGGCGATGGCGAAGCCACCGCCGCGCGCCGCCACGCGACCATCTCGGCCGGCGCGTTTGATTATTTCCAACTACCCGCCGAACTCTCCCTGCTGCTCGCCCGCGCCGAACAACTCGTTAAACTCAAACGCGAAATAGACCGCCTGCGCGCCGAAGCCGACCGCGACTACCTGACCGGCCTCGCCAACCGCCGACGCTTTCGCACCGCGCTCGGCCAAGAACTCGAACGCTGGCGACGTTACCGCGTCGCCTGCTCGCTCCTGCTGGTCGACATTGATTTCCTCAAGCGCGTCAACGATACGCACGGGCATTCGGCGGGCGACGTGGTGATCCGCCACGTGGCCGCCGCGCTCACCGAACTCTCGCGCGACAACGACACGGCGGCGCGCCTCGGCGGCGAGGAGTTCGCGCTCCTGCTGGCCGGCGCGCACGAGCCGAGCGCGTTTGCCGCCGCCGAGCGTCTGCGTGAAGCGGTGTCGGCGCACGAGGTCGAGAGCCTCGGCTTCGTCACCGTCAGCATCGGCGTCGCCTCTTGCCCCGCCCATGCCACATCCGAGCGCACGCTCTACGCGGCGGGCGATGCCGCCCTCTACCGCGCCAAAGGCGAAGGCCGCAATTGCTCAATCCTCGCGCCCGCTCTCAATTCAATCATCGCTCCGGTGTTATAATCGCGCGACATAATTTCTGTCAGTAAGTTGAGATGCGATGTTAAAGGACGGCGCGCTTCATCCGTCCTTTCAAGTGCGCCGCGAATTCAAGTCGAAAAGAAAGACGCGGGCGGCCGATTGACCGACGCCGCCCCTCCGAATCCGATGCCCGAAAAATTTCCGACTCAACCCGACGAGCAAGGCCACTGGGGCGTCTACGGCGGTCGCTACGTGCCGGAGACGTTGATGGCTCCGCTCGAAGAGTTGAACGCGGCGTACCTCGCAGTGCGCGACGACGAGACGTTTCAGGCGGAATACGCCGCCTTGCTGCGCGACTTTTCAGGTCGCCCGACGCCGCTGCATTACGCCGCGCGCCTGTCGGCTCTCGCGAATGGTGCGCGCATCTTCCTCAAACGCGAAGACCTCTCGCACACGGGTTCGCACAAGATCAATAACGCGCTTGGGCAGGTGTTGCTCGCGCGGCGCATGGGCAAGCGACGCATTATCGCCGAAACCGGCGCGGGGCAGCACGGCGTGGCGACGGCCACCGTCTGCGCGCTGTTCGGTTTGCAGTGCGTCGTGTACATGGGCGCGGAGGACGTGCGGCGGCAACGCCTCAACGTCTTCCGCATGGAGTTGCTCGGCGCGGAGGTGCGCGAGGTTCAAGCGGGCGCGCGCACTTTGAAAGACGCCATCAACGAAGCCTTGCGCGATTGGGTGACGAACGTTTCAGACACTTACTATTTGCTCGGCAGCGCGCTCGGCCCGCACCCCTACCCGCTCATGGTGCGCGATTTTCAGAGCGTCATCGGGCGCGAGGCGCGCGCCGAGTTTGCGGAACGCGAAGGCGGGCGTCTGCCCGATGCGCTCGTCGCGTGCGTCGGCGGCGGGTCGAACTCAATCGGGTTGTTTCACCCGTTCCTCGGAGACGCGGGCGTGCGCATGATCGGCGTCGAAGCGGGCGGAAGCGGCGACCGGCTCGGCGAACACGCGGCGCGGTTCAACGAGCGCGGGGGCGGGCGTCCCGGCGTGTTGCAGGGCACGATGAGTTACGTCTTGCAGGATGAGCGCGGGCAGATCGCGGCCACGCATTCGATCTCCGCCGGACTCGACTATCCTTCCATCGGGCCTGAGCACGCCTTTTTGCACGACGCCGGGCGCGTCGAATACGTCGCGGCTTCGGACGCCGACGCGCTCGCGGCCTTCCGCACACTGTCGGAGCAGGAGGGCATCATCCCGGCTCTGGAATCGGCGCACGCCGTCGCCTACGCGCTGCGTCTGGCGCGTGAGTTGACGCCGGAGCAGACGATCCTCGTGAACCTCTCAGGGCGCGGCGACAAGGACGTGCAGAGCGTGGCCGACGCGCCCCGGCCGGAACATGCGACCGAGCGTGCGCACGGCGAAACGGTGGGAGGCGTCGAACTGCCTTGAGTCGCATCGCGGAAACTTTCGCACGCCTGAGAGAAGAGAAGCGGCGCGCCTTTATTCCTTTCATCACGGCCGGCGACCCGACGCTCGACGCGACGCGCGCCCTCATCCCGGAACTCGCCCGCGCCGGGGCGACCGTCATCGAACTCGGCGTTCCTTTCAGCGACCCGATGGCCGACGGCCCGGTTATCCAGCGCGCGTCGGAGCGCGCCTTGCGCAACCGCGTCGGCGTCGCCGAGGTGTTGGCCGTCATCCGGGAGGCGCGGCGCGAGACGGATGTTCCCGTCGTGCTGTTCAGTTATTACAATCCACTGCTGCAATTCGGCGCGGCGCGCCTGTGCGCCGAGGCGCGCGACGCCGGGGTGGACGGCATGCTCGTCACCGACCTTGCGCCCGAAGAGGCCGTGGAGTTTGCCGCGACCCTGCGCGCGCACGAACTCGACCTCATCTTTCTCGTCGCGCCGACCTCGACGGACGAACGCTTGCGCCGCATCGCGGCACGCGCGAGCGGGTTCATTTACGCCGTCTCGCGCGCGGGCGTCACCGGCGTGCAAAGCGCTTCGAGCGCGGAGGCCGGGCGGCTCGTCGGGCGCGTGCGCGCCGTCACGGATTTGCCCGTCGCCGTCGGCTTCGGCATCTCCACGAGGGAACAGGTCGCGGACGTATGGCGTTACGCCGACGCCGCCGTAGTCGGCTCGGCCATCGTCGCCGAGATCGAAAAACGGGGCGATGCGCCCGATCTCGCGGCGCACATCGGCCGCTTCGCGCGCGGCCTGTTGCCATCCTGACCGGCGTTACGATTTTTTCTGTGGTGAATGGAAATGCCCGGTGCTAACATATTCGTATGAAAAATACGACTTCCTCAATCCTCAGCCTAGTTGCCCTCATCACCATCCTCTGCTCCGGTGCGGCCGCTCAAAAGCGAGTCCCGCAAATCAGCTTGATCACGACGGGCGAGTTTCACGGCGACGAAATTACAGCTAAATCCGGCGAGCGTTGGCTGGGGCTTTTCCCGACCTCCGGCGGCTACGCGCTGTTGCCCGCGATATTGAAAGTAGAGAAGGTGCTTGACCCCATCGTTGATCAAAACCCGAGGATCATGACCGGAAAGAAGGTGAGCGTAAGCCACGCACGCAAGCCTATCTTTTTGCTGAAAAGAGCCGACTTCCTCCGTGGCAACGCCGTGAGGACGGTTTTTGCAGGCGAAGAGAACAATCTGGTAAACGGTGAGAGCGTTGACCTGCGTCTCGGCGGCAAAAGTTACAAACTTAAAGTCGTCAGCAACGATCCAACCCCTGTGGGCTATGTGGTGTCGAACTCCAAGTTGATTCTTTCAACAGTAGCAAAATCACAGGTCATCTTTTCCGTTGAAGTGCCTGACGACGCCGGGTGGTCTTTGTTGTGGGCTGGTGATTTGGATGGCGACGGGAACCTGGATTTGTATATGGATTTGCACAATAAATACAATTCCTCTCAGCGTCGACTCT
>DASQNL010000440.1:0-7987 GCA_035644995.1 Pyrinomonadaceae bacterium
TCGAGCGGATGCGCCCGAAGGTCGGGAGCGGGTCTTCGTTGTTGAGCGCGCCGGCGAAGACGGTCAAGCTCGGCGGCGCGAAGTTGGCGCGGTTGAAGAGATTGAACGCCTCGACGCGAAGCTGCACGTTCGTGTCTTCGCCGAGCGGCGAAGCGAAGCGGATGTTCTTCATCGCGGAGAGGTCGAAGGTGCGCAAATTCGGCCCGATGAACGCGCCGCGCCCGGTGTTGCCGAGCGTGCCCGCCGGTTGGAGGATGAAGGCTTTCGGGTCGAAGTATTGCAGGGGGTTGCCCAAGACCGCCGTCTCGTAGGTGTAGCCGGGCGCGATGCTGGCGCGGTCGCGCCCGATGCCGGGGCCGAGCGACGGTTGCCAGAGCGAGCGCGAGCGGTTGGCCTGCACGAAGACGGTCAAAGGGTTGCCGCTTCTGGCCTGCCCGATGCCGGCCAGTTGCCAATCGTCTAAGAGCGCGCCCGCGATGCCGCCGAGGTTCTTCGCGTAGGGAATCTTCCAGACGAAGTTGACGACCCAGTTGTGCTTGGCGTGATAGTCGGCGAGTCCCTTGTTGTAGTTGAAGCCGGGAAACTCCGGGAAGGCCGTCGTCGTGCCGTTCGTCGCATCGGAGAAGAAGGTGGAGGCCTGCGTCGTGTCGATGTTGCGCGAGAAGGTATAGGACGATTGCAGGTTGAAATCCTGATTCCAACGCTTGCGCACCTCGAAGATCATCGCGTTGTACCACGAATTGCCGTCGCTGCTCTTGAGTTCGATGGTGGAGAAGGCGGTGTTCCGGCGCGGCGCGCCCTGCGGGTAGAAGGGCGTGCCGTCAGGCCGTATCTGGGCGACGGCGGTGTTCACGTCGTTGCTGCGCAGCAAGTGGACGCCGCGCGAACCGGCGTAGCCGAGCGTGACGACGGTTTGCCACGGCAGTTCATGTTGGAGGTTCAGGTTGTAAACGTTCAGGTACGGATTGTCGAGATCGAACTGAACGGGGCGAATGGAGTTGGCGAAAGCGCACGAGAGCGGCGCGATGGGGAAGGTCGGGCGACAGGGCGAAGTGGCCGTGAAGCCGATGGCGATGCGCGGCGTGGCGGGCGGGTTCGTCACCGTCACGATCAAGTTCTGCTGGTTGTTCGTGTTGAAATAGATGCCGTAGCCGCCGCGCAAGGAAGTCTTGCCGTTACCGAACACGTCCCACGCGAAGCCGACGCGCGGCGAGAGATTCTTGCGCGTCGGGTTTTGGTAAAGCAACCCGGTCGTGGGCGCGCGGTCGGTGAAAACGGACGGCAGGGCGGAATCGCGCCCCTGGAGGTCTACCGGCATGGTCGTCGTCTCATAGCGCAAGCCCGCGTTCAAGGTGAGCCGTTCGTGGAGGCGGAAGCTGTCCTGCACGTAACCGGCGAAGAGGGTGAAACGCCAGTAGCGGTCGAGCGCGCCGTTTAAGGGCAGGCCGATGAAACTCTGCGGTGTGTTCGACAGGAAGTTGCTGAGGTTGGAGAAAGTCCAGGTGCCGAGTGAGAAGGTCGGGTTATACATGTTGTCCTGATAACGCTCGACGAGGCCGCCGAACTTCAGGAGGTGCCGGCCGCGCGTGTGCACCGCGCCGTGCTCGAAACTGAAGACGTTCTGCGTGAGACGAAGATTGGCCGACGATTGCGGCCCGAAACGCGGCACGCCGCCGATGTCTATGTTGCCGATCAGGTCGCGCCCCGGAATAAAGGGCGTCAGGGCTTGCGTCGTGTCGGACTCGACATCCTGACCGATGCGCGTGCGGCCGAAACCGAAGCGGAAGGTGTGCAGCGTGCGCGCCGATTGGATGAAGCGGTGCTCGGCGGTGAGAAACTGGTTGCGCGAAAGAAAGGTGCGCGGGAATTGCGGGAAGTCGGTGGGCAGGGCTTGGTCGGCGTCGTCGAAAGTGTAGCGCGCGAAGAATTGATGGCGGTCGTTGAAGTTGAAATCGAGCCGGCCTTGAAAGAAGTGTTGCGTGATCCGTTGATTGAAGCCGAAATTGTAGGAAGCGAGTCCGCCGCCGAGAGAGCCGCCGTTCGGCAGCGGAAACTCGTCGAGAAACGGGCGAATCGCGGGACTGATGACGATGGGCTGGGCGAGGCCGGGAAGAATGCCCTGGCGGGCGTTCAGGTCGGGCACGGTCGTCAGCACCGTCCGCCCCAGTTGTTCGCGCAGCGATTCATAGTTGAGGAAGAAGAAACTTTTGTCCTTGCGGATGGCTCCGCCGATGGAGCCGCCGAACTGGTTGCGCTTGAACTCCGGTTTGCCCGCGGTGTCGAAAAAATTTGGCTTGTCGAAGTTGTCGTTGCGGTGAAACTCGTAGAGCGAGCCGTGCAGTTCGTTCGTGCCGGACTTCGAGACGGCGTTGATCTGCCCGCCGGAATTGCGCCCGAACTCCGCGCTGTAGGCGTTCGTCTCCACGCGAAACTCGCGGATGCCCTCGATGCCGAGAACCGTGCCCGCCGCGCTACCGGCCGGGCCGTTCGTGAAATCGTTCTGCGGCGTGCCGTCGATCAGGTAGACGTTCGAGCGCGGGTCTTGGCCGTTGACGCTGACGCCGAGTCCGTGGGCGACGGCCGAGCCGCCGTCGCGGTGCGGGAAGGCGATGACGCCGGGTTGCAGGAGCGCGAGGTCTGTGTAGTTGCGCCCGTTTAAGGGCAGCTCGCGGATGGCGTCTTCGCTGACGAGATAACTCAGCTCGGAAGTTTGCGTATTGACGAGTTCGGCGTTGCCGGTTACTTCGACCTGTGTGTCTACCGAGGCCACTTCCAGCGTGATGTCGAGCACGGCCGATTCGCCGATGGCGAGGCGCAGACGCTGCTGCACGAAAGGCCGGAAGCCCGTCTGAGCCGCGCGTATCTCATAATTCCCCACGGGCATGCCGGGGAAGACGAACCGCCCCTCGTCGCCGCTCGTGGCCGTGCGCGTGAATCCGGTCTCAAGGTTTCGCGCCGTGACGGCGACGCCGACGAGCGCGCCGCCCTGCGCATCCTTGATCTCGCCCGCGATGGTGGCGTCGGTTTGCTGCGCGGAGACCAGCCCCGGCAGGCAGAGCACGAAACTTGTCAGGAGGATGGCGCGTAAAATGTGACTGAAGCGTAAAATTGAAAATTTCATGTGAACCCTTATGGACGTTTCTCTGGTTTGAGGGAAGACTCCGGCGGTCTGGGGTCGCCGGGGCATTCTAGGCACTACTCTTGACCTCTCGCAATCGTCTGCGACACTATACATTGTTACGTTTGCCGCGGCCTCGTGGTTTCTTCCGAAAATCTGTCCGGCCTTTTACGAAAAACTGAATGAAACGATTTCTGCTGACACTCGTCGTCATCGCGCTCTACGTCTCGCATCAGGATTTCTGGAACTGGCGCAAAGCCTACCCGATGGCCTTCGGCTTCGTCCCCGTCGGCCTGTGGTATCACGCCTGTTTCGTCGTCGCCGCCGCGCTCGTGATGTGGATGCTCGTCACCTTTGCGTGGCCGTCGCACCTTGAAGAAGAGGTCGAGGGGCGCGAGACGAAGAAGGAGGATGCGCTTTGATCCCGGCCATCGTCGTCTTTATCTATCTCGCCGTCGTCGTCTACATCGGCATCTTCGCCTTCCGCCAAGCGACGGGCAAAGAAAAGGCCGAAGACTATTTTCTCGCCAACCGCTCGCTCGGCCCCTTCGTCTTCCTGCTCTCCCTGTTCGGGACGAACATGACGGCCTTCGCCATCCTCGGCTCGTCGGGGCACGCCTTCAATAACGGCATCGTCACCTTCGGCCTGATGGCGACTTCGTCCGCGCTCGTCATCCCGCTCACGATCTTTTTGTGCGGCACGCGCATCTGGGCTTTGGGCAAGAAGCACGGCTTCATGACGCCCGTGCAGATATTCCGCGACCGCTGGGAATGCGGGCACATCGGCACGGTCATCTTCTTCGTGCAGGCCGCGCTGCTCGTGCCCTACATCATCATCGGCGTGATGGGCGGCGGCACCACCCTGAACGTCATCAGCGGCGGACTCGTGCCCTTCTGGTTCGGCGGCGCCATCGTCGCGCTCGTCGTGATGAGCTACGTCTTCTTCGGCGGGATGCGGGGGACGGCCTGGGTCAACACGTTCCAGACGATCCTCTTCCTCGTCTTCGGCGCCATCGCCGTGACGGTCATCGGCGCGGGGATGGGCGGCTTCCGGTCGGCGGTTGACGCGCTCGCCAACTCGCCCGCGACCGCGCCGCTCTTAACGCGCGAACGCATCTCGCCCTACTATTTTTTCAGCTACACCTTCATCCCGCTCTCGGCCATCGCCTTCCCGCACATCGCCATCTTCTGCCTCACGGCGCGCAAGATGGCGCAGTTTAAAAAGACGGTCATCTTCTACCCCATCTGCATCATGGCGATCTGGCTGCCGTGCGTCTTCCTCGGCGTGATGGCGAACCGCGTGCAGGACGTGCCCGCGATTCGCGCGAAGGTCGAGGCGCGGCGCGTGCTGGCGACGCAGGGGAAGACCTTGCCGCCCGACGAGCGCGATGCCTTGCGTGAACAGTCGGCGGGCGACGATACGCTGCTGCTCCTGCTGCAACGCTTCGCGCCGCTCTGGCTGGCCGGGCTGCTCGGCGCGGGGATCATGGCGGCCGTGATGGCCTCCGATTCGCAAATCCTCGCGCTCTCAACCATGTTCACCGAGGACATCTTCGCCTTCTACGGGGGCAAGCGGCGGTTCGGCGAAGCGGTGCAGGTGCAGACGGGGCGCATCTTCGTCATCGTCCTCACGCTCTTTGCCTACATCGTCGCCCTGCAAGCCCCGGAGTCGATTTTTGAACTCGCCATCCAGTATGCGTTCTCCGGCTACGCCGCGCTCTCGCCGCTCATCATCGCCGCGCTGTTCTGGCGCGGCAGCACGAAATGGGGCGCGCTTGCGGCGACCGTGTGGACGGCCGGGGCGGTCGTCGCCGTCGCGGTCTTTCAAGCGACCGTGCCCGCGCCCGCGCCGGGAGTCACGACCGTCTGCGCGACCATCGGCGGCGTCGAAGCGATCACGCGCACGCCGGGCGGCACGGCCGTCTTCGGCTTCATGCCGGTCGTGCCGATGGTGCTCGGCTCCGCGCTGCTCATGTTGCTCGTCTCGCTCGCAACGCGCAAACCGCAGGCGGCGACGATTGAAAAGTATTTCGCGCGCACGTAGGCGAAACCGATTCGCCGCGAGCCATCAGATATGCTCCGCCAACTCATACTCCGCCGACTGGCCGCCGAGGAACGCAAACTCGGCGGCGTCTCGCTTGACTACCTGCGCCATGTCGCGCGCACGTCGCTCCCGGCGTTCTTCAAATTCGCACTCTTCACGCCGCTCGCCGCCCACCGCCGCGCGCTTCCCGCCGATGCCTATCACGTCGCGCGTCTCGTGGCGACGCAGCACGAGGATTGCGGCACCTGCGTCCAGATCGAAGTGAACCTCGCGCGCCGCGCCGGAGTTGTGCCGGAAGTCCTGCGCGCCGCAGTCCTTGGGCGTCCCGATGAACTGCCCGCTCCGCTGGCCGACGCCTACCGCTTCGCCGCGGCGGTGGTCGAAGCGGGCGGCGCGGAGGGCGAATGGCGCGAGCGCGTGCGCGCGCATTACGGCGAAGAGGCTCTGGTCGAGATGGCATTAGGCGTCGCGGCGGCGCGCGTTTTCCCCACGACGAAACGCGCGCTCGGCTACGCCACGAGTTGCGCGCTCGTCCGCGTGGACGTGTAAAGCTATTGACTTGCCCGCCTTTTTCCCGTACACGATAGCTCACACGATTCACATCGCATTCGACAACGGGCAGGAGGAATTATTATGCAAGGGCCTTTGCGCGGAATCATCGCCGGTCTCGCCGCGTGGAAACTCGGCGGCGGCTGCATCTCAACCATCGTCATCTTTATCCTCGTCTACTACTTTCTCGGCAAGAGTTGCTGAGAGGCGGCAATTGACGAAGAGTTGACGCCGGGCGCGACCCGGACGCGATAAAGGCCGTGGCGGCGAAGATCATCTCCGCCGCCACGGCCTTTTCAACTTTACCTTGCGCGGGTTCTACGGAGCGGTCGCGCCGCCGCGCATCGTCTCGTCGCGCTTGGCTTTGAACTCCGAACCGGCCTTCCATTCGGGATACTTGTCACCCTGCGCCACGCGGTAGCCGATGAGGGTCAGCAGTTGCGCGTCCTCGACCGCCCCGGACAATTCCCAGTCGGGTTTGATCTCGTCCGTCGGCTTGTGATAATCGCGGTCGGTGTATTCGTCACGCTTCTGCTTGCTGTAGGCGGCGTCCTTGCCCACGTATTCCACGCCGGAATCGGTGTAGAGCGCGGGCACGCCCACCTTGGCAAACTCGAAATGATCGGAGCGATAGTAGAAACCTTTCTCCGGTTCGGGGTCGGGCTTGACGGTGCGACCCTGCGCGCCCGCCGCCTCGCGCAAGAGGTCGATGAGCGTCGAGTTGTCGTCGCCGACCATCGTGATGTCTTTGGTGCGTCCCCATTGGTTGACGCCGTCAATGTTGATGTTGGCGAGCGTCTTCGCGGCCGGGTAGAGCGGGTTCGCCGCGTAGTGCTTCGCGCCGAGCAAGCCCTTCTCTTCGGCCGTGACGGCGAGGAAGATGATGGAACGCTTCGGCGCGGGCGTCATCTTGGTGAAGGCTTCGGCGATCTCAAGCATCGCCCCCGTGCCGGAGGCGTTGTCGAGTGCGCCGTTGAAAATCTGGTCGCCCGGCAGTTTCTCGTCGCGCCCGAGATGATCCCAGTGCGCCGAGTAGACGATGTACTCGTTCTTAAGCGCGGCGTCCGAGCCTTCGAGTTTGGCGACGACGTTGCTCGAAGTGATCTCGCGGATCGTGTTTTTGATTTCGAAGTTGGCCTTGGCGTTCAGCGTGACGGGCTTGAAGTCTTTGGTCACGGCCGCCTTCTTCAGCGCGTCGAAGTCCTGACCCGACGCCGTCATCAGTTCCTTCGCGCGGTCGAGCGTGATCCAGCCTTCGACCGCCGCGCGATCCATGTTCTTGTTCGGCGTCTGCACGTCGAAATTCTCGCGCGACCAACTGCCGGAGACCACTTCGTAAGGATACCCGGCAGGCCCCGTCTCGTGGACGATGATGGCGGCGGCCGCGCCCCGGTCGCGCGCGATCTCGTACTTGTAAGTCCAGCGGCCGTAGTAGGTCATGGCGTTGCCCTTGAACATTTTCTCGTCGAGCTTCGACGGGTCGGCGGCGTCCGGCACGGCCGGGTCGTTGATGAGCATGACGATGGTCTTGCCACGCACGTCCACGCCCTTGTAATCGTCCCAGCCGTATTCCGGCGCGACCACGCCGTAGCCGACGAAGACCACGTCCGAGTTTTCCACCTTCGACTCCGGCACGAAGCGACGCGAGACGGCGACGTAATCGGTCGGGAACTTCAACTCCATCGTTTTACCGTTCGCCGTGAACGACGCGCGCGCCGCGCCCGTGAAGCCGACCAGCGGAACCTTCTGCACGTAAGTCCCGTCGGGGTTGCCGGGTTTCAGGCCGAGGCGTTGGTATTGCTCGGTCAGGTATTTGACGGTCAACTCCTCGCCGCGCGTGCCGGGGCCGCGCCCCTCATACTCGTCGGACGAGAGCGTTTTGGTGTGTTGCAGGATGTCGTTCGAGTTGATGGTGTCGAGCGCGGGTTTGAGTTCGGCGGGGACGGCGGCCGTGTTCGTCGCGGCGGCGTTTGTGTTCCCCGTCTGGTTTGTCGTCGGCGTCTGCACGCAGGCAACCGTGAGCACGGACAGGACGGCGGCGAGCGACAGGGCAAAAAGAATGCGCTTCTTCATTTTCGTGTGCCTCGTTTGGATGGAATTGGAAGTTGACGCAATAGTTTCTATGCCGAAACAGGCGGCAAGTCAAATTGTTAAATTCGACCCGCCGCCCGCCATTTCGCGCTCGCGGCGCAAACCGTCACTACCGGGCTTCAGCCGAAGCAGTAGACCCGCCCGTCCTGCGAGCCAATGACGATGCGACCCGAAGCGACGGCCGG
>DASQNL010000441.1:0-2164 GCA_035644995.1 Pyrinomonadaceae bacterium
TGGCGAGAAGGTGGTCGTCGGCACGGCCGGACTCAGAGACAAAGCCCTGATCCTCGTGCTCGCCGCGAAACTGATCAAGTAGGGATGATGAAAGGGTAAAGGGGTAAAGGGGGAAGGGTAGAAAGCATTGACTTGCTCCTACCCTTCCCCTTTTCCCTTTACCCTTTGCCCTATCTGAGTATCGGGTGTGAGCCGCCGCGCGTGTGGTCGGCGGTTTCCTGAAAACGCCTGCGGTCGTTGTGGTAGAGCACGAGGTGTTCGCCTTCGTAGCGCACGACGTTTGCCATGCGCCCGAAGTCGCGTTCGTGTTCGGCGATGACGAGCGCGGCGGGGCTGTAGGAGGGCACCATCCCGGCCGCGTAGATAGAGCCGCCGCGGTCGTAGACGCTGCCCGCGTAGTATCCCGCGCCGAAGGCCATGTCGGGCGAGTAAGCCCCCGTGCTGTCGCGCGTGCGGTCGGCGCGGGCGATAAAGACGATGTAGTCGGCGTAGTTGAGACGCGCGCGATAACCGCTGCGCCGCGCGGCGGCGAACAAATCGGTCAGCCCTTCGTCAATCGCGCGCAGGGCTTCGGCGCGCGGACGGCTGACCGCGGCGACACGCACGCCGCGCGGCGTCTCCGTAAAATAGTTGAAACGATCCTTCGTGTAAGACTCGGCGCGGGCAATCGTGCCCCGGTCGACGGTCGCCGGTTGGACGTTTCTTCGTTGAGCGTTCATGCGCTGCGCGCTCGCGGCGGGCGGCACGCCGGGCAGGGCGGCGCAGACGATGACCGCCGCGACGGCGAGGATCAACATGTGCGGCTTCCTGCGTGTGTCGTGTTTCATCTTCTCATCCCCTCTGAACTCTGAAAAAACTTGATGCCCGCCCAAGAACGACGGCTTACGTTGGCGTCGTTCTTGAGCGGGCATCAATTGGTTAGTAACAGGTTGAGTAATTTTCGCGCGACGCGTGCTCGTCCGAACTTTTGCGCGGCGCGCGCCCGCTCCGGGCGCAAGGGTCGGCGCACGCTTAATGCGGCGGCTTTCCCCTTTTGTCTTCCTTCGGTCGGTCGCGTTCTTCCCGGCGTGGTTCCTCCCGGCGCGGCTCCTTTTCCTGTTTGTCGAAGACTTTCGGGTCTTTCGGCGGAGGCTCGCGCCGATCCCTCTGCGGCTGCGCCGCCAACGGACTGACGGCGAGCGCGGAGAAGATCAAGGCGGACGCTAAAATTTTCTTTAAATCTTTCATCATTGCTACTCTTCCGGCCTCCTCATGTTTCTGATTGTACTCAGAGACGCGCATGGGAAGGAGAGGAGAGACGCGCATTCGTCTCGCCCCTTTACGAGAGCAATACGGATGCCACACCTACCGTCCCGGCATCCTATTGCTTTTACAGTCCACAGTTTACCGTGCTACCCGCCGGCGCGCACGCTTTCCGGTACAACTCATACGGTATCGTGTAAGGAGGGGAAAGGTAAAAGGGGAAGGGGAAAAGGTTTAGACGAGCCTCCGCTCGCGTCCGTCCTGTTTTTTTCCCTTCCCCTTTACCCCTTCCCCTTTCCCCTATCTTCTCACGAGCACGCGCGCGCTGCCGACGTTGCCGCTGGCGTCGAAGCCGCGCAGGGAGATGGTGTGTTCGCCCGCGCCGGTGAGCGGCAGGTCGAGCGCGAAGGTTTCGCGCGGGCTGTCGGCGATGCCGTCTTCGGGGAAGACCGCCCGCCACGCCCCGCCGTCCACGCTCACGTCCGCGCGCCGCACGCGCCCGCGCGCATCCTCCACGATGAACCCGACGCGCACGCGCTCGCCGTTCAAAACCGGTTCGCCCGCCGCGCGGACGGTCGGCGCGGTGTTGTCAATTTCGACGGGTTCGCTGATGCGCTCGCCGGAAAGCGCCGCGCCGACCGGATTTTCCGGCGCGTCGGTCGCCACCACTTTGAAGATGTAGCGACCGTCGCCGAGCGCGGCGCCGTCAACCGTGTAGAAGTTGTCGCGCAGTTTGTCGCGCAACAGGTGGAACTCGCGCTCGCTCTGCGCGCGATAGTAGACGGCGTATTCGAGCGTGTCGCCGTTGCGATCCTCGGCCTGCCATTGGAGCGCGACCGCGCCCCGCTGGAAGGCCCGCCGCGCGGGCACTTGCGGCACGGGGCCGATCAACGAGGGGTCGAGACCGGAGGCTTCGAGGTTC
>DASQNL010000442.1:0-2148 GCA_035644995.1 Pyrinomonadaceae bacterium
GCTCACGTTGCCGCTCGTGGGGCGCGCGATCCCGGTCGTCGCGGACGAATTCGTTGATCCCGCGTTCGGCACGGGCGCGGTCAAGGTCACGCCCGCGCACGACCCGAACGATTACGCGATGGGGTTGCGCCACGAGTTGCCGCTCGTCAAAGTTATTGACCAGCACGCGCGGATGACGGCGGACGCCGGCGCGGAGTTCGAGGGACTCGACCGCTACGAGGCGCGCGAAAAAGTGATCGCGGAGTTTGAAGCGTTGGGGCTGCTTGAGAAGGTGGTTGACTACGAGTTCTCGATCTCGAAGTGCGGTCGTTGCCGCACGGTGGTCGAGCCGTTGATCTCTTTGCAGTGGTTCTGCCGTCAGGCGGAACTCGCGCGCCGCCCGTTGGACTTGATACGCGAGCGACACGAGCCGCGCTTCGTGCCCGAAAATCCGTATGAAAAAGTTTATACGAACTGGCTCGAAAATCTGCACGACTGGACGCTCTCGCGCCAACTCTGGTGGGGGCATCGCATCCCCGCGTGGTACACGGAGGACGGCCGCACCATCGTCGCGCGAAACGTGGAAGAGGCGCGCGAACGCGCGGGCACGAACCAGTTGACGCAAGACCCGGACGTGCTCGACACGTGGTTCTCCTCCGCCCTGTGGCCGCTCTCGACGCTCGGCTGGCCGGACGACACGCCGGACTTGCAGACCTTCTATCCCACGTCCGTGCTCATCACGGCGCGCGACATCATCTTCCTCTGGGTGTCGCGCATGATGATGACGGGCGTGAAGTTTACGGGCGCGAAGGCGTTCGACGACGTGTTCATCACGGGCACGATCTTCGACAAGCACGGGCAGCGCATGTCGAAGTCGAAAAATAACGGCGTTGACCCGTTGGAGATTTTTGACAAGTACGGCGTTGACGCCACCCGTCTCGTGCTCGCTTCAATCGAGACGACCGACACGCGCTGGAACGAGAATCAGGTCGAATCGTATCGCAACTTCGCCAACAAAATCTGGAACGCCGCGCGCTTCTGCCTGATGAACTCCGAAGGCGCGCGGGTGGGCAGTGGGTTTGCGGAGGAGCGCGGCAGTTGGGCGTTGCATGATCGCTGGATCGTGTCGCGTCTGAACCGGACGGCGCAAGTGGTCGGCGCGGCGATTGAGAAGTACGAGTTTCATCTGGCGGTGCAGACGCTCTATCATTTCTTCTGGGACGATTTCTGCGACTGGTATATCGAACTGACGAAGTCGGAGGTGACGGCGGCGGAAGAGTCGCCCGCGCGCGCGGCGGCGCGCAGCCGCGTGCTCACCGTGCTCGAACAAGCTCTGCGCCTGCTGCACCCGTTCATGCCCTTCATCACGGAGGAACTCTGGCAAATGCTGCCCGGCATCGGCGAGCAACAACTCCACCCGGCTTACGCGGGCGCACCCGCCACCATCATGCTCGCGGCTTACCCGCAAGGGCAGGAGGCGTTGATCGACGAACGCGCCGAAGCGGAAGTGCGGGCGATCATCGAACTCGTCTCGCGCGTGCGTAACATTCGCTCGGAGATGAACATCAAGCCGGGCGAGGCGGTGCCGATTTTGGTCGGCGCGCCGGAGGCGAAGCTGCGCGCGGTGTTTGAGGCGGGCGCGCCGCAGATCGCGCGGCTCGTGCGCGCCTCGAACATTTCGATCACGGAAACCTTAGACGCGCCGCGCGCCTCTGCGCGGGCGGTGCTGGCGGGCGGGGCGGAGGTAGCCGTGCCGCTCGAAGGGTTGATCGACTTTGCGCAGGAGCGCGAGCGTCTGCGCAAGGAAGAGGAAAAGCTGGCGAAAGAGGCGGAGCGTTTGCGCGGCCAGCTGGGAAATGAGAATTTCGTCGCGCGCGCGCCCGCCGAAAAGGTCGCGGAGTTGCGGCAACGCATGACGGACATCGAGCAACGAACAGGTGCGCTCAGGCAGAGCATGGAGGCGTTCACGCAATGAAGTGGCTCGACGAAGGTGCGCTCTTTCAACAGATCGGCGCGTTTCTCAGTGAAGATTTGGGGCGCGGCGACATCACGACCCAATCCACCATCACGCGCAACGCGCACGCGCGCGGCCGTTTCCTCGCCAAAGAGCCGCTCGTGATCGCCGGACTCGAAGCGGCCGAGGCCGTCTTCTCCACGCTCGACTCGCAG
>DASQNL010000443.1:0-1533 GCA_035644995.1 Pyrinomonadaceae bacterium
GTGACGGGTGACAGGTGACGGGTGACAAGATAAAACAAGAACTCGTCTTAATCTTGTCACCTGTCACCCGTCACCTGTCACTGGTCTCTGCCTGTCACCCGTCACCTGTCACTATTCTCTGCCTGTCACCTGTCACGGCTCTCGGCTCTTATCGCGTCCGCGATGCGCGCGGTCTCGACGGCGGCGCGCACGTCGTGGACGCGGATGATATGCGCGCCCGCGAGAATCGCCGCCGTCACGGAGGCCATCGTGCCGTGCAAACGTTGTTCGGGGGGCGCGTCGCCGAGCAGACGGCCGACGAAGGACTTGCGCGACGTGCCGACGAGCAGCGGAAAGCCCGCGAACCCGGCGGCCAGCGCGTCGAGTTTGGCGAGCAACTCCAGGTTCTGCCGTTGGCTCTTGCCGAAACCGATGCCGGGGTCGATGGCGATCTGCGCGCGCCCGACGCCGCGCCCTTCGGCCACGGCGATGCTTTGGCGCAGGCTCCGCGTGACTTCCGGCAGAATGTCCGCGACGGGCGGCAGATGGTGGAGCGTGGCGGGCGTGCCGCGCGAGTGCATGAGCACGAGTCCCGCGCCCGTGCGCGCGGCTTCGTCTGCGACGCGCTCGTCGAAACGGAGCGCGGAGATGTCGTTGACGATCTCAGCCCCCGCGTCGAGCGCGGCGCGCGCCACTTCGGCCTTCGTCGTATCGACGGAGATAAGGACGCCGGGAAGTTGCGCGCCGAGGCGTTCGACGACGGGCACGATGCGCCGCAACTCTTCTTCCGTCGTGACGCTTGCGCCGCCCGGCCGGGTTGATTCGCCCCCGATGTCTATGATGTCCGCGCCGTCTTCGAGCATCTCTCCGGCGTGTGCGAGGGCGCGTTCGAGATCGAAGAATCGGCCGCCGTCGCTGAAACTGTCGGGCGTCACGTTCAAGACGCCCATGACGAGCGTGCGCCCGCCGAGCGCGAGCGTGCGGCGGGCGAGTTTCCATTCGCGGGGTGGTGTCATCGGGAAATTTTAGGGCGGCGCGCCCTTCGTCTCAAAGGGCGAATCAAGACCGGATTGTCCGAGGCGAAAAGGGGAAGGCGCAAAGCGAAAGGGGAAGAGGTTTGTTCCCCTTCCCCTTTAACCTTTCCCCTTTAACCTTCCCTACGCCGTGGCCGGGCCGGTAATGGGCGGCAGGATCGGCTTGAGCGGTGTGGTCGAAGGCTCTTTCAGTTGCGGACGCTCCCCGTCGTCTTTCGACGCCGGCGGCGGCTCCTCGTCGAGCGGGAGTCCGGCCACGATGCGACGAATCTGCACGCCGTCGAGCGATTCGCGTTCGAGCAGCGTCTCCGAGAGGCGAATCATCGTCTCGCGGTTTTCGGTGATGATGCTGCGCGCGCGCTCATACTGGTCGGAGATGATCCTCCGCACTTCCTGATCGATCTTGATGGCCGTGTCCTCCGAGAAGTCGCGGTGCTGCGAAATCTCGCGGCCGAGGAAAATCTGTTCCTCTTTCTTGCCGTAGGTGAGCGGGCCGAGGTCGGACATGCCGTACTCGCAG
>DASQNL010000444.1:0-12614 GCA_035644995.1 Pyrinomonadaceae bacterium
CATCGCGCAACTGCCGCCCTTGCGCGAACACGCGCTCGATGAGCGTCCGCAGACGATCCAGATCGCCCGCGGCTTCGTTCGGCAACTCTTCGTCGGCCACGTTCAAACCGAACACGCGATAACGTTCGAGGCGCGCGCGCACGCCGCCGAGCAGTTGTCCCGCCAGGACGAAGTAAGCGCGCGCCGCGCTCTCGCCGCCCGCGGCGCGCGCGGTGAAGGCGGCGTTCAACAAATTCTCGGCGTAACTGTAATCGGCCTGATCGATGTAGATGCCGGCGAGCAGCACGAGCGTGATCTCGCGCACCGACGGATCGACGCCCGCCGTGCGTTGCAAGGCTTCGAGTTCGCTGCGCGCCGCCGGGAGATTGCCCGCCGCCGCCAGCGCGCGGGCGCGCGTGATGCGCCGCTGGATGCCGTTGGCGTTCAACTCGCTCTCAGGCGTTTGCGCGCGGCAGACCGGCGCGAAAGCGACGATGACGAGTAGCACGAAACTGATTTTAGCGAGATGCGGCGTAGAGCTTATGAGACGACTTCCCTGCACTTGTGACAACTCCATAAATGTGAAAGCGAGCGTTGACGCTCGCTTGAAGGATGATCGTTGATCAGCGCGAATATTATCGCCCCTCCGCGCGAATCGATCAACTGCGTCGCGCCGGTTTTTTGCGCGCCGGGGCGGCGGGTTCGCGCTTCGGCGTCCGCCTCGCGCCTCCGCCATCGCCTTCTCGCGGCGGGGCGGCCGGGCTGACGGCGGCCGGGGCGAGACTCTGCGAAATCCGCGCCCGGTAGGCGCGCGCGTCGCGCTTGATGGCCTCTTCGTCGAGCGTCAGGAGGCGGCGGTCGCGCATCACCACGCGTCCTTCGATGACGACGGTTCTCACATCGTTGGCCTTCGTCGCGTAGACCAGATGCGAGTAGACGTTGTACATCGGCGTCTGGTGCGGCGCGTCCATATCGACGACGATCAGGTCGGCGCGCTTGCCCCGTTCGAGTGAGCCGATGTCGCGTTCGAGATGCAGGGCGCGCGCGCCGCGAATCGTCGCCATCTCCAACGCCTCGCGCGCCGACACCACGCGCGGGTCGTTCGTCGTCAGCTTATGCAGCTTCGCCGCCGTGTCCATCTCCTCCCACATGTTCAGGTCGTTGTTCGAGGCCGCGCCGTCCGTTCCCAAGCCGAGCGACACGTCGGCGCGCAGCATCTCCGGCACGCGCGCCACGCCCGACGCCAGCTTCATGTTCGACTGCGGGTTATGCACCGCGCCGACGCCCAGACGCTTCAACAACTCGATCTCTTCCGTCGTCAGGTGAACCGTGTGAGCGGCGATCACGCGGTCGTCCAAAAAACCGATGCGCGCCAGATAAGCGACCGGCGAAGCCTGGTGGTCGCGCGTCACGTCCTCAACCTCTTTGCGCGTCTCCGCCACGTGGATCACGATGGTCGCCTGCAAACGGTTCGAGAGATCGCGCACGGCCTTCAGGTGTTCTTCCGAGACGGTGTAAGGCGCGTGCGGCGCAATGGCGGGCGTGATGAGCGCGTGCCCGCGCCACTTCTCGATGAACTTCTCCGTGTAGGCCAAGGCATCCGCGAAAGTCTTGTTGTCCGCCACCGGGAAATCTATCACCGTCTCGCCGAGCACGCCGCGCACGCCCGCCTTCGCCGTTTCGTCGGCGACGGCGTCCTCGAAGTAGTACATATCGCAATAGGTCGTCGTGCCGCCGCGGATCATCTCGACGAGGCCGAGCCGCGTGCCGACGCGCACGAAGTCCTCCGTCACGTTCTTCGCCTCGGCCGGGAAGATGTACTTGGTGAGCCACTCGTTGAGGTCGAGGTCGTCGGCGAGGCCGCGAAACAAGGTCATCGGCACGTGTGTATGGCCGTTGATGAGGCCGGGCATCACGACGCGCCCGCGCGCCTCAATCGTCTCGCGCCCGGC
The DNA here is from genome assembly GCA_035644995.1 of Pyrinomonadaceae bacterium. Taxonomy (GTDB): domain Bacteria; phylum Acidobacteriota; class Blastocatellia; order Pyrinomonadales; family Pyrinomonadaceae; genus JAIVJZ01. The sequence goes on from DASQNL010000444.1 coordinate 1,932, forward strand.
AAACTCGCGGTCAACGTCGGCGCGTTTCCCCACCGCCACGATGCGCCCGCGATGCACGGCCACCGCGCCGTCTTCGATCAACGTTCCGCGCGCGTCCATCGTCACAATTGTCCCGCCGCGCACGACCAGATCAACCGTGCGCGGGGCGAAGGCTTCGACCTTAACCATCGGCGACGCGATGAGAGCGCACGCCGTCAGGGCGGCGAGAAACAGTCGGGTGCGGGTGCGGAAAAGTTTCATAACGTTAATTCGGTCGGCTATCGGTTGTCGCAATCCGTTCACTTCTCTCCCGCGGTCTCGTCGAGAAAATCCGCGTCGAAGGGGCGCGGCAGGAGAAAGGACATTTGCAGCGTCTCGGTGTCGCCGCGCAGGTTGGCGAGCACTACGGGCACGTCGCCGCAGAACTCCCAGATGATCTGGCGGCACGCGCCGCACGGCGGCGTCAGGCGTTCCGTGTCGGCGACGACGGCGATGCGTTTGAACTTGCGCGCGCCCTCGGAGAGAGCCTTCCAGATCGTCACGCGCTCGGCGCACATGGTCAACTCGTAGGCCGAACTCTCGATGTTGCAGCCCGTGTAAATCGTCCCGTCTTCGGCTTCGAGCGCCGCGCCGACGCAGAATTTCGAGTATTGCGCCAGCGCACAGTTGCGCGCGTCGGTCGCCGCCTCGATGATCGCTTCCTGAATGCCCGTGGTAGTCAAAACCCTTCTGTGCTCCTCTTCTTCCGATTCAGTTGCCGGCCGCCGCTTCGCCCCGACGCCGCTGCTGTTCATCGGCCAGACGCTCGCGAATCTTCCCGCTGAGCAGGCCGATGCTCACGAGATTGTGCCCGCCTTCGGGGATGATCACGTCCGCGAAACGCTTCGACGGTTCGACGAACTGCATGTGCATGGGGCGGACGGTGGCGAGATATTGTTCGATGACGGAATCGACCGTGCGCCCGCGCTCGGCGATGTCGCGCCGCAGGCGACGGATGAAGCGGATGTCGTCGGGCGTATCCACGAACACTTTGATGTCCATCTCTTCGAGCAGCCGCCGCTCGTTAAAGATGAGGATGCCTTCGAGGATGGTGATCAGCTTCGGTTCCATGCCGAGCGTTTCCTTGCGCCGCTGGTGGTGCTTGAAATCATAGATCGGGAGTTCGACCGCCCGCCCCGCCTTGAGCGCGCGCACATGCTCCACCATCAGATCGTTATCGAGCGCGTCCGGGTGGTCGAAGTTCACCTGATGCTTGTAGTCGAGCGGCATCTGTTTGAGGTCGCGATAATAAGAGTCCTGCTGGATGAACGCCACCTCGTTCGCGCTCACCGATTGCAGAATCTTGTTCGCCACCGTCGTCTTCCCCGACCCCGTCCCCCCGCAAATTCCGATAATCATAAAAACGTCAGTTGTCAGTTGTCAGTCGTCCGTTGTTTGTTTGGTTGCAGTAGCGCCGACAGAGCGAAGGTATGCATTTAATCTAGGCGCCAGCTCATCGATGATAGGTTTCAGTTTTTCAACCTGTTCCGTTGTCAGAAGAGTTCGTTTGTATGCGCAGCGTAACCAGTGTTGAGTCTCATTAAACGATCCTCTCTCAATTCTTATAAAGCGTCGGTTATCTTGAAAACTACCTCTCCCGCTCCCCTCGGCTATGTTCGCGCCAATACTATCAGCCGCGCGTATAATCTGTTGCCCGACAGTGTTCTTTTCAAATTGACCCCAGCCTTTAACAACTTGCCAAATCTCGTCCGCCAATTTCTCAGCCAACTGATAAACACGCAACTTCTCAAAATTTGTCTTCGCCATCTCTATCACTAACCGAGATCAGCCACGGGGCAACCAACAACTGACCACGGACAACTGACCGCTATAATTTTGGTATCGTCCGTCGCAGCAATTCCGTAAACGTGACGCGTACTTGTTCGCCGGTTTCCATGACTTCGGCGTGGTCAATCGGCCGGCCGAGGACACCCGCGGCCATGTTCGTGATGCACGAGATGCCGAGCACTTTGATGCCCATGTGGCGCGCGACGATTGATTCCGGCACGGTGCTCATGCCGACGGCGTCCGCGCCGAGCGCGCGCAGCATTCGTATCTCGGCGGGCGTCTCGTAACTGGGGCCGGTCAGGGCGGCGTAGATTCCGCGCTTGAGTTCGATCTTCATCGCCTGCGCTTCGCAGATAACGGCCTCTTGAAATTCGCGGTCGTACACGTCGGACATGTCGGGGAAGCGTGTGCCGAAGCGCGCGTCGTTCGCGCCGCGCAGGGGGTTCACGCCCATCAGGTTCAGGTGATCGCTAATCAACATCAGCGCGCCCTGCTTGAACGAGTTGTTCAACCCGCCCGCCGCGTTCGTCAAGACGAGCGACTTGATGCCGAGCAGCCCGAGCACGCGGACGGGAAACGTCACCTCGTCGGGCGCGTAGCCTTCGTAGAAATGAAACCGCCCCTGCTGCACGATGACCGGCACGCCTGCGATGCGGCCGAGCACCAACCGCCCCGCGTGCCCCTCCACGGTCGAACGCGCGAAACCCGGAATCTCTTCGTAAGGTATCGCGACCGCGTCTTCGAGGTCGTCGGCAAATGCGCCGAGGCCGCTGCCGAGCACCAGCGCGACGCGCGCCTCTTCGCCGCCGACGCGTGCGCGAATCGTGCGCGCCGCGTGTTCGGCGCGCTCATACAGTGTGTCCGTGCTCGAAGTTTCCATAACCGTTTAGTCAGTTGTCCGTAGTCAGTCGTCCGTTGTTATTTGTCTGCGGTCGGTTGCCGGGTTCAATCCATAGTCGCTTACTTCGCGCGGCACATGCAACGGACGACTGACCACGGACAACTGACGACTCTTTTTACTTTTCCTTCTGGTACGGGATGCCCAGCGCGCGCGGGGCGCGTGAGAGTCCGATGAAGCCGGCGAGGACGATGATCGTCAGAACGTAGGGGACGATGCTGATGAACTGGACGGGGATTTCTTCGCCCCACGGTTTGAAGACGCCCTGCATCTGGATCGAGATGGCCTCGGTGAATCCGAACAACAGGCACGCGAGCATCGTCTGGACGGGTCGCCACTTGCCGAAGATGAGCGCGGCGAGGGCGATGAAGCCGCGCCCGGAGGTCATGTTGCGCGTAAACAGCGACGACTGGCCGATGGATAGGTATGCGCCGCCGATGGCCGCCAGCGCGCCCGACACCAGCACCGCCGAATAGCGCACGCGGTTCACGCCGACGCCCGCCGCATCCGCCGCTTCCGGGTTCTCGCCGACCGCGCGCAGACGCAAGCCGTAGGGCGTGCGATAAAGCACGTACCACGTTAAGCCCACGAGCAGGAGCGCGAGCACGACCGGCGTCCACGGGATCAAATTGTCTTTGGGAATCTGCGGCGTCGAACCGGAGGAGAGAAACAGCGCGCCGCTCAACATCGCGGGCACGCCCGTCATCAGGATATTGATGGCCGTGCCGCTCACCACCTGATCGGCGTTGAAGCGGATGCACGCGACGGCGTGAATGGAAGCGACCAGCATCCCTGCGCCGATCCCGGCGAGCAAGCCCAGCCACGGGTTGCCCGCGTAATGCGTCACCGCGGCGGCCGTGAACGCGCCCGCCAGCATCAATCCTTCGAGCGCGATGTTGATGACGCCCGACCGCTCCGAATACAGCCCGCCGAGCGCGGCCAGCAAGAGCGGCGTCGCCGTCCGGATCGTCGAGAAGATGAGCGCGATGGTGAAAATTTCACTCATGGATTTGTCAGTTGTCGTTGGTCAGTTGTCCGATGTTCCGTGTCCGTCGTCAGTTATTCAATTCAATCTTTAGCGACCCGCACGGCCGCCGCATGCAACCGACAACTGACCACGGACAACTGACGGTTTTCACACTTTTGATCTTTTCAACAAACCGAACCTGCCGAACGAGCCGCGAAACAGGGCTTCGCAGGCGACGAAGAGAATAACGATGGCTTGCACCACTTCGACCAAATCCTTGGAGACCTTGCCGGAGAAAGCGTCTACGAAGATGCCGCCGCGAATCAACATGCCGAACAGGAGCGCGGAGAGCAGCACGCCGACCGGGTGGTTGCGTCCGAGGAGCGCGACGGCGATGCCGGTGAATCCGTAATTGGCCGAGAAGCCGTCGTAGTAGCGATAACGGTAGCCGAGCACTTCGTTGATGGCGACCATCCCGGCCAAGCCCCCGGAGACGGCCATGGCGAGCACGATCTGTTTGCCCGTCGAGATGCCGCCGTATTCGGCGGCGGTCGGGTTCGCGCCCGTCGCGCGGATCGCGTAGCCCCATTTCGTGCGCCACAGGAAAATGTAGACGAGCACGCAGGCGACGAGGGCGAAGATGAACGCGAGGTTGAGCGGGATGCGCTCCGGCAGGCCGGGGATGAAGCTGCCGAGTCGCGGCAGGTGGACGCCCGCGCCGACGGGCACGCTCTGGAGAATCGGGTCGCCCGCCTGTTTGAAGTGATACTGCGTGAAGTAGCTGACGAGCGCGATGGCGATGAAGTTCAACATGATCGTGTTGATCACTTCGTGCGAGCCGAAGCGCGCCTTGAGGACGCCGGGGATCGCGCCCCACGCCGCGCCCGCGACGATGGCCGTCAGGATGGCGAGCGGGACGAGGACGACGGCGGGCAACGTCATCCACGAATAATTGACCGGCGTGCCGAACACGTCCACCACCGTGCCGCCGAACTTGATCCCGACCCACGCGGTGGCAAAGGCCGCGACGTAAAGTTGACCCTCCGCGCCGATGTTGAGCAGCCCGCAGCGGAAGGCGACGGCGACGGCCAGCCCCGTGAAGATGAGCGGCGTCGCGTAAAAGAGCGTGTAGCCGATGCCGTCAGGCCACGAGAACGCGCTGCCGATGAGCAGCCGATAAGTCTCGAAAGGATTGTCGCCGATCATCCAGACGAAGAGGCCGCCGATGATGAAGGCCGCGAGCACGGCGACGAGCGGGAAGAACAGTTCGCGCAGAAGTTTCATAAGAAATTATTTTCCGCCGGTCATCAACAAACCGATCTCTTCGACGGTCGCCTCCTTCGGATCGACTTCGCCGACGACGCGCCCCTCGCGCATGATGAGCAGGCGGTCGGACAGAGCCGTCACCTCTTCGAGTTCGGCCGAGACGAGCAGGACGGCGCAGCCCGCATCGCGCAGGGCGACGAGTTTGCGGTGAATGAACTCGATAGCTCCGATGTCCACGCCGCGCGTCGGCTGCGAAACGAGCAGGAGTTTCGGCTGCAAGTTAAACTCGCGCCCGATGATCAGTTTCTGCTGGTTGCCGCCGGAGAGGGCGCGCGCCGGGAGGTCTGGATCGGCCGGGCGCACGTCGAAGTCTTTGATCACTTGCAGGGCGCGCTCGCGGATGCCGCGGTCGTTCAGGAACACGTTGCCGAAGCCTGAGACGGCGGGCTTGCGGTAGTGGTCGCCGAGGATGGAATTCTCCGCGAGGTCGAAATCGAGCAGAAGGCCGCGCCGGTGGCGGTCTTCGGGGATGTGCGCGAGGCCGAGTTCGCGGCGGGCGCGCGAATTGAGCCGCGTGATGTCGCGGCCGTCAAACTCCACTCTGCCCGTCGCCGCGTGCCCGGTCGCGGTGAGTCCCGCGAGCGTTTCGATGAGTTCCGTTTGACCGTTGCCCTCGACGCCCGCGATGCCGACGATCTCGCCCGCGCGCACGTCGAAAGAGACGCCGTCGAGACGCCGCGCGCCGTCGCGCGCCGTCACTGTCAGGTCGCTCACGCCGAGCACCGTCGCGCCGCCGCGCGCATCCGTTTTTTCAACTCGCAGCAGCACGTCGCGCCCGACCATCAGGCGCGCCAACTCGGCCGCGTTCGTCTCCTTCGTCTCGACGCGGCCGACGACCCGGCCGTCGCGCATCACCGTCACGTCGTCCGAGATGGCGAGCACTTCCGAGAGTTTGTGCGTGATGATCACGACCGTCTTGCCCTGCTCGCGCATGCGCCGGAGGATGGCGAAAAACTCTTCGACCTCCGGCGGCGTCAAGACGGCCGTCGGCTCGTCCAGAATCAACAGGCGCGCCCGCCGGTAGAGCGCCTTCAACAACTCCACGCGCTGCTGCTGCCCGACCGACAGGCTCTCAATCGTCGCATGCGGATCGACCGACAGCTTGAACTCGTCTGAGAGCGCGCGAATCTCCGCGGCGGCCTTGCCCAGGTCGAGCGAGGCGACGCCGCCCGTCTCCGCGCCGAGCACGATGTTTTCGGCCACCGTCATCGGCTCGACCAACATGAAGTGTTGATGCACCATGCCGACGCCGAGCGCGATGGCATCGTGCGGCGACGCGATGCGGCGCACCTCGCCGTCGATCAGGATGTCGCCGCCGTCGGCCGTGTAGAAGCCGTAAGCGATGCGCATCGCCGTGGATTTGCCCGCGCCGTTCTCGCCGACGATGGCGTGAATCGTCCCCGGCCGCACTTTGATGCTCACGCCGTCGTTCGCCACGACGTTGGCGAAGCGTTTGGTGATGTCTCGGAGTTCTAGCATGGTCAGTGGTCAGTGGTCAGTGGTCAGTGGTCAGTTGTCCGTTGTCAGTGGTTTTCGTCTATTCCCGGTTGCTCGATTTCCGCTTGAGGCGAGCGCTCGCCCGGCATGAGCAACGGACAACTGACTACTGACCACGGACAGCTTTTCAGATCAGGATTCCAGACTCGCTTCCAACGTGATCTTCGCGTTCAGCACGCGCGAGACGGGACAACCGGCCTTCGCGTTGTTGGCTGCCGTCTCGAACTGCTCCCGGCTCGCGCCCGGCACGCGCGCCGCGACGCTCAAGTGAACTTCGGTGATGGTGAAGCCCGCGTCGGTCTTCTCCAGTTTGACGCCGGCCGTGGTCTTGATGCTCTCGGCGACGAGTCCGGCGTTGCCGAGTTGGCCGGAGAGCGCCATCGAAAAACATCCGGCGTGCGCCGCCGCGATCAGTTCTTCGGGGTTCGTGCCTTGGCCGTCTTCAAAACGCGTCGAGAAGGAATACTGTGTGTTTTCGAGGACGCCGCTGTCGGTCGAGATCGTGCCCCGGCCGTCTTTGAGTCCCCCGCGCCACTCGGCTGATGCGTTGCGTTTCATCTAGTTGCTCCCGTTGATTGAATTGATGATTATTACTGCAAAAGGGTTTTGCTCGCTTTCATAGTCTAAAGGCTGTTGCGGGGCTAATCGCCGGCATGCCCAGCGATAGGCCACCCATGCGAACAAGCCCAAAAAGGCGAGCGGCAACACTATAAAGAACATGAAGAGTTGTGTCAGTGAAAGGCACATCGAAAGGTACATCACGCACCGCCTTCGTTAAAGCCTGCTTTAATGTCCGGCTCGCAGACGGACTTTATAACAAACCAGAGGTTGGAGCCGGGCACATTCGGACGCGCTTTGGTTTTTGTGCAAGCGGTCGAGTTTGTGCAAAGCCCGCCGCGAAACTATTTCGCCATCGCGTCCGTCACCTGAATCTCGCCACGGATTATCTTCTGTCGCGCGGCTTCGACTTCCTGCAAGATTGCCGGGTCGATGAGCGGCTGATTGTTCTCGTCGAGCGAGAAGGCCACGCCGTCCTTGTCGAGTCCGAAGACGTGGATGCCGCCTTGAAAGCGTTTGTTCTTTACGTCGTTGATGATGTCGTAGACGGCGTTGTCCACGCGCTTGACCATGCTGGTGAGGACGTAGCCGGGCTTGACCATGTTCTGGTTCGAGTCCACGCCGATGACGAAATGGGTGGCGCGTCCGTCCGCCCCCTTGCCCGCCTGTTCCACCGCGTCGAACGCGCCGAGACCGGAATTGCCCGCCGCCGTGAAGATCACGTCCGCGCCTTTGCCGATTTGCGAGAGCGCGAGTTCCTTGCCCTTGCCGGGGTTGTTCCACGCGCTGTCGGTCACGCCGACGAAGTTTCGATAGACCGAGATGTTCGGGTTGACGGCTTTCGCGCCTTCCTCGTAGCCGGTGGCGAAACGGTGGATGAGCGGGATGTCCATGCCGCCCACGAAGCCGAGCTTGCCCGTTCGAGTCGTGCGCGCCGCGATCATGCCGACGAGGTAAGACCCCTGATGTTCTTTGAAGACGAGCGAGGCGACGTTCGGCAGTTGGCTCACGCCGTCAACGATGGCGAAGTTGACGTTCGGGTAATCCTTCGCCACGATCTCCATAATCGGAGCTTGCGCGAAGCCGACGCCGACCACCAGATCGTAGCCGCGCTCGGCAAAGGCGCGCATCGCGGGTTCGATGGACGTGGGATTGCCCGGCTCGACATCGCGCAGGACGATGCCGAGTTCGCGCTCCGCCCGCTTGACGCCCTCGAAGGCCGCCGCGTTGAACGAGCGGTCGTCTTTGCCGCCGATGTCGAAGACGATGCCGACGCGCACGCGCGTCGGGTCGTCCGCCTCGTTGCGCCCGCCCGTGCAGGCTGCCGCGCAGGCGAGCGCGGCGAGGCACAGCAGCGGCAGCAGTAATCTCGTTCGGATAAACTTCATGCGGTGATTACTTCCTTGATGAGTTTCACGGGCGTGCCGGGCATGTCGTCGCCGACGGTGTAGGCCGCGAGTATGCGCGCACCCGCCTGTCGGCCTTGCGCGTCGTCGCGGCAGTAGAGCGTGCCGAGCGCGTCGCCCGCTCTTATTTGATCGCCGAGTTTCGCGTCCGCGACGAAGCCGATTTGAAAATCGATCTCGTCTTCGAGGCGCGTGCGGCCGCCGCCGATCCCGGAGACGGCGTAACCGATTTCGGCGGCTTCGATGTGGGTGATGAATCCGGCGCGGGGGGATTCTACCTTAACCGCGCGCAGGGTCGAAGTCTGAAGCAAACGCGCCGGCTCATCGCACACGCGCGGGTCGCCGCCCTGCGCCTCGACGTTACGCCGGAAAGATTCCAACGCCGCCCCCGACGCGAGCGCGTTCAGACCCGCCGCCAGTTTCTTCGACATGATCGAGGCGACGATGAGCGGGATCGTCTCGACGGTGGCCGTCGCATCCCTGAGCGCATAGAGCTTGCGGTCGGCCGGCGCGATCTCGGCCGTCTGTCCCATCATGGCGAAGCCGCAGAGCGTGAGCACGCGGCGAAACTCCGCGAGCGTGAGTTTGACGCGGTAGCCGGGAATGGATTCGAGTTTGTCGAGCGTGCCGCCGGTGTGGCCGAGGCCGCGCCCAGAGATCATCGGCACGGCGAGGCCGCACGAGGCCGCGAGCGGTGCGATCACGAGTGAAGTTTTATCGCCGACGCCGCCGGTCGAATGCTTATCGGCTTTCGGCAGCGGGATGCCGGAGAAGTCGAGCGTCTCGCCCGAACGCAGCATCGCCCCGGTGAGCGTGCGCTGCTCGGCCTCGTCCATCCCCCGGCAGTAGATCGCCATCAGGAGCGCGGCCGCCTGATAATCCGTGAACTCACCGCCCGTCACGCCCTGCACGAAAAACTCGATCTCTTCCGCGGAGAGCGCGCCGCCCTCCCGTTTTCGCCGTATCACGTCCTGCGGTCGCATAAAGAAACAGGTCTCGCCCCACGCTTGAAGGTAACTATTCGGATGTTCGATTTGAAAATTCGAGAAGACGAGACGCATACTAACATCCTGCGGCACGCATCCGAAACCCGGTTTCAGACGCGACCGAGCAGGACGACCGCCTGCGCGACGACGGCGCGCCCCTCGCCCACCGCGTCCACCCCCTCGCCCGTCTTCGCCTTGACGCTCACACAATTCGCGTCGACCGACAGCACTTGTGCGAGACGCTCTCGCATCTCCTGTATGTGCGGGCGCAGGCGCGGGCGTTCGAGCAAGACGTTACAGTCGACATTGACCACCTTGTACCCGCTCTGCCCGGCCAGCCAGACGACGCGCGCCAGCAATTGCAAACTGTCGGCATCTTTCCAGCGCGGGTCGCGGTCGGGGAAATGCACGCCGATGTCGCCTTCGCAAAGCGCGCCGAGGATGGCGTCGATGATCGCGTGCGAGAGCGCGTCGGCGTCAGAGTGCCCTTCCGCGCCGCGCTCCGATTCGATCTTCACGCCGCCGAGGACGAGCGGCCGCCCGACAGCCAGCCGGTGCGTGTCGTGTCCGATGCCGATGCGAAACATAAGAATCTCTTCAGTCGCCGTTGCGCGTCTCACTCCGGCTCGACGCTCGCGCCCTCCGCCTCTCCCGCCCCGGTGAACAATCGTCTGAGATGCGAGAAGAAAATAAGCGCGATGATCATACCCTCGAAAAGCGAGGCCAGATAACCCAGCATCGCACCCCACCCGGTGTTCACATAACTCTCGTAGACGGGCGTGGTCAGCAGGTAGAAGATCGCACAGAGCAGAAACAGCGTGCGACTCCAACTCTGAAACAAGAACAAGCCTAACGAGGCGACCAGCGAGGCGAACAGATGCACGTAGTAAAACCAATCCGTATACCCGCTGAAGAGACCGCCCCCGCCCGTCTCTACGACCACGCTCCCCCCGTCAAAATAACCGCCCGGCTCCGGCACGACCGAGCCGATGGTCATTTCATAAACGATCAGGGAGCCGAAGATGCACACCTGATAGAGAACTATAAGCAAGCGAAATTGGTGGCGTGACATCTATAGGCGTCCTCCGCCGGTCGTCCGTGTTCGTTCGTCGGATCGAAACTCCAACTGCTCGCGCACGCGTCTACCGGCTAGAACCATGAGCGAGCTATTTGCCGCTTTCACCGAGCAATGATTCCGCGAAGGCAAAATCTTCGGGGCGCGTGATCTTGATGTTGCGG
>DASQNL010000445.1:0-2463 GCA_035644995.1 Pyrinomonadaceae bacterium
GAGCGACGGCCGGATGAACGCCGCGCCCGTCTACTTCGAGGCGGCGAGCGTGATCATCGCGCTCATCCTGCTGGGGCGTCTGCTCGAAGCGCGGGCGCGCGGCAAGACTTCCGATGCGATCAAGCGTCTGATGAAACTCCAGCCGCGCACGGCGCGCGTCGTGCGCGAAGGGGGCGGGGAAGTTGACGTTCCCGTCGCGGAGGTGGCGGTGGGCGACGTGCTGTTGGTGCGACCGGGCGAGCGGATTCCGGTTGACGGCGTGGTCTTGGCGGGCGCGTCGGCGGTGAACGAAGCGATGTTGACGGGCGAGAGCATGCCCGTCGAGAAGGCGGCGGGCGCGTTGGTCTTCGGCGCGACCATCAACGGGACGGGGAGTTTCACCTTTCGCGCGACGAAGGTCGGGCGCGAGACGGTGTTGCAACAGATCGTGCGGATGGTGGAACAGGCGCAGGGGCAACGCGCGCCCATCGCGCGCCTCGCCGATGTCGTGAGCGGTTATTTCACGCCCATCGTGATCTGCGTGGCAATCGCGGCGTTCGTCGTGTGGTTCATCGCCGCGCCGGTGGAGTCGCGCCTGAGTTACGCGCTCGTCAGTTTCGTTTCCGTCTTGATCATCGCGTGCCCGTGCGCGCTCGGACTCGCCACGCCGACCGCCGTGATGGTCGGCACGGGGCGCGGCGCGGAGCACGGCATCCTCGTCAAAGGCGGCGAGGCTCTGGAGACGGCGCACCGCCTGACGACCATCGTGCTCGACAAGACGGGCACGATCACGAAGGGGCAGCCCGCCGTGGCGGACGTGTCTCCGGCCGCCGGTTTCGACGAAGACGAACTGTTGCGCCTTGCCGCTTCCGCCGAACGCGGCAGCGAACATCCGCTGGGCGAGGCGATTGTGCGTCGCGCCGCGGAGCGCGGACTCGCGCTCGCGCACGCCTCGGCTTTCGAGGCGCGCGCGGGTCACGGCGTCGAGGCTGAAGTGGAAGGGCGGCGCGTGCTGCTCGGCAATCTCAAATTGATGACGGAGCGCGGCGTCGAGTTGGGAAACTTGCGAGAGCGCGCGCTCGTGTCGGCGGAGGCGGGACGGACGGCCGTCTACGTCGCCATCGACGGCGCGGCGGCGGGCGTCGTCGCCGTCGCGGACGAGATCAAAGCCGACTCGAAGGCGGCGGTCGCCGCGCTGCACGGGCTGGGGCTGGAAGTGTTGATGCTGACGGGCGATAGCCGCCGGACGGCGGAAGCGGTGGCGCGCGAAGTAGGCATCAAGCGCGTGCTGGCCGAAGTGTTGCCGGAGGGCAAGGCGGCGGAAGTGAAGAAGTTGCAGGCCGAAGGCAAGCGCGTCGCGATGGTGGGCGACGGCATCAACGATGCGCCCGCGCTGGCTCAGGCCGATACCGGCATCGCTATCGGAACGGGCGCGGACGTTGCCATCGAAGCCTCGGACATCACTTTGCTCCGCGGCAGCCTGAACGGCGTGGCGACGGCCATCGCGCTCTCGCGGCAGACGATCAAAGTGATCCGGCAGAATTTGTTCTGGGCGTTCGTCTACAACACGCTCGGCATCCCGCTCGCGGCGGGCGCGCTCTACCCGTGGACGGGGTGGCTGCTCTCGCCCGTCGTGGCGAGCGCGGCGATGGCTCTCTCGTCCGTCTCCGTCGTCGCCAATAGCCTGCGGCTCAGACGCTTTCGCCCGTGACGCTTGATTTGGGAGAATGAAAATGGATACGTCGGAAATTATTGTCTTACTGGCGGGCGTCGCTTTGATCGCCTTCGTGCTCCGGTACTTCTTTGCGGGCGAAGGCGTGCGCGCGGCGGCGAGCGTGACGGCGACGGGCGCACAGCGTTTGCAGATCATGGTTAAGGGCGGGTACACGCCGGACGTGATCGTCGTTAAGCGCGGCGCGCCCGTCGAACTCGACTTCTACCGCGACGAAACCAATTCCTGCACCGAGCAGGTCGTCTTCGGCGATTTCGGCATCAGCCGCATGCTGCCCGCCTTCAAGACGACGCGGATCGGGTTTACGCCGGAGCGCGCGGGCGCGTTCACGTTCAATTGCGGCATGAACATGGTGCGCGGCAAGTTGATCGTGGAAGATTAAGACGAGCCTCGAAGGGCGTTTTCGCGGGCGGCTCGTTTTCGCGGCCGGGTGAATTAGGGCGGGGCGGAGCGTTCGTGATAAATTGACGGCAACCGGAAGATTGAAGGTTGGCATCGAAAACCCCTGCGAATTTATGCGGCGATTGGCTCTCATCTTCGGCATGTTTCTCACGCTCACGGCGGGCGTGTGGAGCAGCGCGCCGGCCGACGCCGCCGCCCGGTGCCTGCACGACGAAGCGAGCGCGCCCTCCGCGCCCGACGAGCACGACTGCTGCCGCGCCAAAATCGGCGAGCAGAACGCGCGCCGCACGGCGTCGCAGGACGCTTCGCATGATGCCGGGCATGAAAAATCAACCGCCCGTCAACCATCC
>DASQNL010000446.1:0-13707 GCA_035644995.1 Pyrinomonadaceae bacterium
CGCGCCGAGGCGACGACAATATCGCATGCCGCCACCAACTCGCATCCGCCCCCAAGCGCAGCCCCGTCCACCAGCGCGACGACCGGCTTCGCCATCGCTTCGAGCGCGCGGAAGATGTTGTGAAACGATTCGAGCATCTGGTAGATCGTCTCCGCCACGTGCTCCTCAACCGCCACGCCCGCGCTGAAGGCGCGCGCCTCCGGGGCGGCCTCGAACACGACCGCCACCATCTCTCGCGCCCCCGCACACTCTTCCAACGCCGCCCCCACCTCGCGCATCATCGCGATGTTCAGAACGTTCAACGGCGCGCGCGCCAGCGAAATGCGCCCGACGCGATCTTCCACGGTAAAACGTATGTGCCGGTAGCTGTTCATAAAAGCCGTCAGTTGTCCGTGGTCAGTCGTCCGTTGTGCTTTATGCGTCGTCAGTTATTCAATTCAATCTTTAGCCGCTCAACGGCATAACCACATACCACGGACAACTGACCACGGACAACTGACCCTGTCAAAGCATTTGCCCGCCGTCAACGCGGATCACTTCGCCGGTGATGTGCCGCGCGGCCTCGGAGCAGAGAAAGGCGACCACGGAAGCCACCTCTTCCGGTTCGCCGATGCGCCCGAAGACCGTCTCGCGCGCGGCTTCTTCAACCACTTCCGCGGGCAGCCGTTCGATCATCGGCGTGCGGATGAAGCCGGGCGCGACGGCGTTGACGTTGATGCCGTCGCGCCCCAAATCGGCGGCGGCCGCGCGCGTGAGCGCGACGACCCCGGCCTTCGACGCCGCGTAGTTGCTGATGCCGAAACGACCGCGCAGGGCTTCGATGGAAGCGACGTTGACGATCTTCCCCGCCCCTTGCGCGCGAAACGCGCCGGCCACGGCGCGGATATAATTGAACGTCCCCTTGAGATTCACGTTGAGCACGCGCTCCCATTGCGTCTCGGTCATCTTCCAGAGGGGCGCGTCCTCGGTCGTCCCGGCGGCGTTGACGAGCATATTGACGCCGCCGAGGCGCACGCGCGTCTCGGCAATGATGCGTTCGGCCTTGCCGTAGTCCGCCACGTTCGCGTGAAAGCTCGCAACGCGCGCGCCCGCATCCCGCACCAAGCGCGCGGCCTCCGTCATCAAATCCTCGCCCGCCAGATCAACGATGACGACGCTCGCCCCGCCCCGCGCAAACTCAAGCGCGCACGCGCGACCGATGCCCGAAGCCCCGCCCGTCACGATTGCTACTTGACCGTCGAAACTCATCAGCGCATCAATGCTTCTCGTCTGAACTTCCGGCCGTTCGTCTACATGCCCGCGCCGCTCTTTTGGCCGAGCGTGTAGAGCCAGCCGTCGTAGAGCCGCTTCTGTTCGGGCGTCTGCTGCGCGAGCGGCACGAGGCGGTAATTCTCCTCGGCGCGACCTCCGAGTTTGATCGTCACGTTGCGCAGTTCGTCCAGACGAAAGACGGTGAGCCGCACTTCGTCGCCCGGTCGTCTCTCTTCGAGCCGCGCGGCGAAGGTGGTTGCGTTGACCCGCTGGCCTTCGAGCGCGACGATCTGATCGTTGAAAGTGATCCCCTGATTGTAAGCGGGCGTGCCCGCCGGGACGCTTGCGACGATGAGACGGTCGCCGTCCTGCCGCAGGTTCGCGCCGAAGTAGGCTTTCGGGGCGGCCGGTTTCGACGGGTCGGCCGCGTTGGCGGCGACGGTCTGCAATTGCAGGCCGACGGCCGCGAAGGCCGTGTTGTAATCCAGTTCCTCGCGTCCGCGCACGTAGCGGCGGAAGAAATCATCCAGCCCTGCGCCCGCCGCCTGTTCCGCCGCGCGCTGAAAATCTTCGGGCGTGTAGTTGCGATTCCGCTTCGCAAACTCGTTGTAGAGAGCGCGCATCACGTCGTCGAGCGACTTTGCGCCCGCCGACCGGCGGCGGATTTCGAGGTCGAGCAGGAGACCGACGATAGCTCCTTTATCGTAATAAGAGATGGCCGAGTTGAGCGTGTTTTCGTCCGGCCGGTAATACTTGATCCAGGCGTCGAAGCTGGCCTCTTCGATTGATTGCTCCAGGCGACCCGGCGTGTTCTGCAAACCGCGAATCGCGCCCGCAATCGTCGTCAGATATTCCTTGTCGCCGATGACCCCGGCGCGGCGCGACAGGATGTTTTCGTAGTAACTCGTGATGCCTTCGGCGACCCACAGGAGGCGCGTGTAATTCTCGCCCGTGTAATCGAAGGGGCCGAGCGCGTCGGGGCGGATGCGCTTGACGTTCCAGAGGTGGAAATACTCGTGCGCGACGAGCGAGAGGAAATCATCCCACGAGGCTTCGGGGCGAAACGCGTGGCGACGCCAGATGATGGCGGTCGAGTTCAGGTGTTCGAGGCCGCCGCCCGCCGAAGGGTGGAGCATGAACATGAACGTGTAATCGCGATAAGGCACGTCGCCCATCAACTCGACCGACGCCTCCACGATCTTTTGCACCTCGCGCCGCATCCGTTCGGGATCGTAGTTGCCCTCGCCGTCAATCACGATGCGGTGCGGAACGCCGCGCACGTCGAAAGAGATCGTCTTGAAGTCGCTCACGAGAAACGGCGAATCGTAGAGCACGTCGAAGTTCTCGGCGCGAAACGTGTTGCGTTGCCCGGAGACGGCGGGCAACCCCGTCGCCACCTTCCAATCGCCGTAGGGCACGACGCGCACGCTGGAGGGGGCGGCGAGTTGGCCGTCCACGTACATCAACAGCGCGCCGTTGTTCCAGAAGGCGTGGCGGTCGTGCAGTTCGTTCGTCCGCACGGTTAGCTCGTTCGCATAGACGCTGTAGGTCGCGCGCACTTCGCGCGCCCCGCCGCCGGTTTCCACGCGCCAGGTGTTCTTGTTGATTTTGCGCCACGCGAGCGGACGCGCACCGCCGCCGCCGCCGCTCGCGTCCGTCGCCGCGAAATCCTGCACGTGCCGCGCGTATTCACGCACGAGATACGACCCCGGCGTCCAGACGGGCATCACCAGGTCAAGCTGCGCCGGAATATTCGCCGCCCCGCCGCGCCCGACCCGCATTTCCACCTGCAACAAGTGCGTGTGCGGTTCGGGCATCGAGACGGTGTAAGAGATTTCGGGAGCCGCCCCCGGAGCGGGCGCGCGGTTATTCCGCTGCTGCGCCTGCGCGCCCTGCGCTGCGACCAAAACCAGAACCCACCCGAACGACAACAGAGACGTGCGACGTAGAAGCATCGTATGCAACTTTCCTTTACTTATGCTGGATGTACGGGAGAAGCCCTTTCGAGCCGGCATCTTACTACGAAAGCCGACGCCGCGGCCAACAACCCCCCGTCCCGAAACTTTTTACACCCCTCAAACGAAGAAAACAATTGCATTTAGCAAGCTCTAGCAGTTAATCTGCGTCGTGCAGTGGGTTCTTCCCCTCTCCAGACATCCGCCGTGCCCCCGCCGCCCGTAAATGGTCGCACGAAGGCCGCGCCGCCTGAGACCAATCGCAGCAGCGATGCGGGAACTGAAAATGAAGGGATTACTTAGAACAACGCGAGCAAACTCTGAACCAGATTCAGCGCCGTTTCCGTCACTAAATCAGTCAATGTATCCTCGTCGTTGTCGTTGTTAAGTTCTTCACCGGAACTGGGCGGAACAGGTTCGACCACGCCGCAACAGGCCGTCGGCGACGGCGGCGGAGGAGGCGGAGCGATGCCGGGATGGATAGTTCCGTCCGCTAACGTAAACTGGGCAAGCACGATGGTTAAAACAGTAACGGCGCAAAATTGTCTCAAGACTTTCATGGTTTCTCCTAAAGAAAGGTTGCGGTCAGCGATAACCGTCTGAACTACTGGTGAGTAAAAGGCTGACAAAATACTTTCAGAAGCATCATAGGCAATGGCCGAACTGCTTGCAAGTTAATTAGCAAGATACTGGAAAGGTAACGCTTACATGAGTTTAGTGAAACAAGTCTCCCGGCAACAATTTACCTCGACCCTGCCCGTCGAAGAACTGGTCAGGCTGCGCTGCCAAACTGCTAAACAGTTTGAAGAGGTAGGGAATTACGAGGCGGCGTGCGTCTCATTGTCGGAGTGGTGGGACGGCGTCGGCGAGCGTCCGCGAGTTGATGAGCTGGAGACTGGTTGCGCGGCGGAGATATTGCTGCGCGCGGGCGTTTTGACAGGGTTCATCGGCAGTTACAAGCAAATTACCGGCGCGCAGGAAACGGCTAAAGATTTAATCAGCGAAAGCATCAGACTCTACGAATCACGACGCGACACGGAAAAAGTGGCGGAAGCGCAAACCGAACTCGGTCATTGCTACTGGAGAGCCGGGGCTTACGACGACGCGCGCGTGATCCTGAGCCAAGCCCTCCCGCAAATATCTCCCGCCAACCGCGAACAGAGAGCCACCACCTTACTTCGGAGCGCGATGGTCGAAGCCTGCGCCACGCGTTTCAGCGACGCCCTGCTCTTTCTCACCGAAGCCGCACCTTTATTCGAAGCCAGCCACAGCGATGCGCAGAAGGGTTTCTTCCACATGGAACTCGCCATCGTGTTGGAAGCCCTCAGCATGGGAGAGCATCAACACGACTACGCAGACCGCGCTCTCATCGCCTATGCGGCGGCGAGTTATCATCTGGCGCAGGCCGGCCATACGCAGTATCGAGCCGGGGTCGAGAACAATTTCGGTTACTTCCTCTTCACGATGGGTCGCTACGAGGAAGCCGACGACCACCTCGATTGCGCGCGCAAATTGTTTGTCAGCCTGAAGGACAGCGTTCACATCGCGCAGGTGGATGAAACGCGGGCGCGCATCTTTCTGGCGCAGGGAAGCAGCGCGGAGGCGGAGCGGGTGGTGAGAGAGGCCGTCCGCAGGTTGCAAAACGGCGGGCAGCAAGCCCTTCTGGCCGGGGCTTTGACCACGCAGGGGACGGCCTTGGCGCGTTTGGGCAGGCAGAGCGAGGCGCGCGCGGTGTTGCAGAGCGCGTTTGAAGTGGCGGAGCAGGCGGGCGCGCTCGAAGAGGCCGGGACGGCGGAACTGACGATGCTTGAAGAACTCGGCGATCACCTGACGATTGCGGAGTTGCGTGCGATCTACGAGTTGGCCGATTACCTGTTGACGGGGACGCAGGAGCCGAGCCTCTTGAAGCGGCTGCGGGCGTGTGCGCGGCGCGTGATCGCGGCGGAGCGAACGCACAATATCGAATTTGATACCTCCGGGTTCGCTTACGGGTCGGAGCAGACGGCGGCGTTACTCAGACAGGCGCACGTCGTTTCGCACTCGTCAGGGGCTGTGCTCTTGACGGGCGAGACGGGAACGGGCAAGGAGTTGTTGGCGCGCCTGATGCACGAATGGAGCGGTCGCCCCGGCCGGTTCATCGCCGTCAACTGCGCGACGCTCTGTGAGACGTTGATCGAGTCGCAACTGTTCGGACATGTGAAGGGCAGTTTCACGGGCGCGACGGAGAATTATCCCGGCGCGGCGCGGCTCGCGGCGGGCGGGACGCTCTTTCTGGACGAGATCGCCGAGTTAAGCCCGACGAATCAGAGCAAGCTGCTGCGCTTCATCGAGTACGGCGAGATTCATACGGTGGGCGCGGGCGCGGCCGAGCGCATCGACGTGCGCGTGATGGCGGCGACGAATCGGGTCATCGAAGACGAGGTGGCGGAAGGGCGTTTCCGCCGCGACCTTTTCTATCGTCTCCAAAATTTTCACCTCGAACTGCCGCCGCTGCGCGCGCGCGTGGAAGACATTCCCGTGATCGCCGAGCACTTCATCCGCGAGACGATGAAACGGCAGGGCAAGCGCGTGCGCTTCACCGCCGAAGCGATTGAGGCGATGTGCCGTCTGCCGTTGCAGGGGAATGCGCGCGAGTTGCGTTCGCTGATCGAGCGGACGATGGTGGTGGCGAGCGACGGCAGCACCATCGAGGCCGAGGCCGTGGAGACGGTCGCGCTGCGACTGACGGGCAAGGCCGACTTCGCAGACCCGTGGGCTAACTTCTCGCTCAAGGAAGAGGTGCAGCGTTTCGAGGAGCGACTGATCGAGAAGGCTCTGCGCGATGCCGAAGGGAAAGTGTCGAACGCGGCGCGGCTGCTCGGCTTCAAACACCACGAATCTCTCAACTGGCGTCTCAAAAACAGAAACAAGAATCTGCTCGCTGCAAGAACGCCCGCAAAGACTCGCAAGCGCAGCATCATCAAGAACTACGAGCCGAAGCGCGGCTGACGCGCGGTAAATTTTCCTCTTCGCGCGCACGGGCGTCCACACCCGTGCGCCGTAAAACCGCCTCTTTTCATCCTGGCCTGATTCCTGCATAGAGAAGATGAGGAACACGCGAGAGTCGTCGCCGCATGTCGGCGGCTCTCAGGTTCCGGCGACGAAACTCGCGCCTCAAGCAACTCTCAACCCCTTCTGCTTGAGCGAAAGGCAGCGCGTCGCGTCCCGATTCTCACTAAAGGATTTCAGCCCCAATGCTACCCATCACCATTCTCTACGCAGAAGATTTTCAACCCGTCAAACACATCGTCAAAGAGACGCTCGAACTCGAAGGCTGGCGCGTCGAAGACTGCGACGACGGACTCGCCGCGCTCGATAAAATTCGGGGCGTCGAACCATACGACCTGATCCTGCTCGACGACGACCTGCCCGGCATCACGGGCATCGCGCTCGCCTCCATCGCCCGCACGCTCGAACGACGCCGCCACACGCCCATCGTCATGCTCTCGGCCACCGACCGCCGCCTCGAAGCGCGCACCGCCGGGGTCAACATCTTTCTGAAGAAACCCGAAGGCGTGAAGTCGCTCGTCGAAACGATCAAGGCGCTGCTCTGTGAGATGGTCGAGAGACAGAGATAAACGGATGTACAGCGAAGCCGGGAGGCGGAATACGCGCGCCCGTCCGGCCGCCGGGCGGCCTGTCTCAATAACCGGGCGCGCCGTATCGCCTGAGCGAGCGCATAGTCTTTCTCCCGGCTCCCGGTGTTTTGGCTTCCGGCTCCCGCCCTCCGGCTTTCGTCTCCGCTTTTCTTTCCGGCCGCGCCCGCTATAATTTTCTCCCGGACAGTTGAGGGAGAGAAGGGAGGCGTCGGAAGATGACGGCGGTTGTGACGTGTGAGAATTGCGGCGCGAAGAATCGCGTGAACGAGGAGGCGGGGCGGAAGAGTTTGCGCGCGGTGTGCGGGCGGTGCGGCGCGGAGTTGACGGCGCACGCGCCGGACGGCCGCGCGGGCGACAAGCCGATCACCGTGACGGACGCCAGTTTCGCGCGCGACGTGCTCGGCGGCGGCAACGTCCCCGTGCTGCTCGACTGTTGGGCTGAATGGTGCGGGCCGTGCCGCATGATCGCGCCCGCCCTCGACGAACTCGCCGCCGTATCGCAAGGCCGCTACCGGATCGCCAAATTGAATGTTGACGAGAATCCGCAGACCTCGGCGCAGTTCGGCGTCCGCAGTATCCCCACCTTGCTCATCTTCAAACACGGCCAACTCGTCGAACGCATCGTCGGCGCGCAACCCAAGCAGGCCATCGCCGCGCGGCTCGCGGCGCATATCTGAAAGCGAGGGGAAAGGGAAAAGGGGGAAAGGAAGACCGGAGACGGGAAGTGCGGATGGCTTTCGCCTCGTCTCCCCCTTCCCTTTCCCCTTTCTCCCTTTCCCTTTCCCCTTTTTCCTTTTCCTTTCCCTTCTCGCCTTTATTTCACGGTGACGGCCAACTTCTGCGCGCCGCAGGGCGACTTGAAGGTGATGTCGAAATTGCCGGTGGTTTTGCTGATCGAGGTGACGGTGAACTTGAGCGAGTTGGCGTCGGCGTCGCCTTGCGGCTCACGCAGGATGATGATGTCCGACCAGTTGGCGGTGACGGCGTTGATGCCCGCGAGGTTGCCTTTGCCTTCAAGGCCGACGACGACGACGGCCGAGCCGCCGCTGTGGTTCAACTCCAACGCGCTCGCGCTCAAGACGAGCGCGCACGCGCCCCGCCTCGCGCCCTCGCGCTTCGCTTCGGCGGTCGTGTTTGATTGAGCCGGTGCGGGCGTCGCTACGGCGGCCGGGGCTGTTGTTGCCGGCGTCGTGTCCGGTTCGGGTTGCGCCGAAGGCGTCGGGGAGGGAGAGGGTTCGGGCGTGGGCGTCGTCGTTACGACGGGAGCATCAGGCGCGCCCGTTGGCAAAGGGGAAGGTTCGGGCGTCGCATTGACGGCGGGCGTCGCATCGGCGGCCGGCGGATTGACGGCAGGCGCGGGCGTGGCGGCGGGCGCGGGCGTGGCGGTCGGGCTTGCGCTGGCGGCTTCGAGCGTGGCGATGCGCGCGGGGGCGGGGCCGATTTGCGCGTCGAGTCCGGTGAGCGAACCGTTGACTTTCGTGTAGAGAGATTCGATGACGGCGCGGCGCGCGGCATCGGGCGCGTCGGGGTTATAACTTTTGAGGTAGGCGGCGAGCGCGTCGCGTTCCTGGCCGCCGCTGGCGAGCGCGGTGCCGAGCCGCCACTGCGCCGTGCGCCAGTAGAGACTCCGCTCCGGCAGCACGCTCACGGCGCGGCGGAGCGCGGCGGCGGCCTCCGTCGTCTTGCCCTGGCCGAGCAAGGCCATGCCGGTCAACTCTTCGATGCGTCCGCGCAGGATGTTCGAGACGGCGTTGCGCGGCAGCGTCGGGATGTCGGGCGTGCTGCCCTGCGCGATGGCGTTCGCGCGCACGTCGCGCAACTCGTCGGCGGTCGTCGCGGTGGTCGCCTCCGGCGCGCCGATGGCGGCCTCGACGTGAGAGCGCGCCGCCTCCGTCAACTCAAGCACGGTCGGCAGCGCGACGCCGCGACGCAGCAGACGGCTCGCCGCGTAGAGTTGGCGGAAGGCGCGCATCTCGTCCGCGCCGGACGTGAAATCGTTCGCGGCGGCAACGACGGCGGCGTCCGGTTGATTCGCCGCGCCGCCCGCGACCGCCGCCGCTCCTGCCGGCGCATCGAGCGCGAGGTGCAGCGCGAGCAGACCTTTGAGCATGCGCGCGTTCGCCTCCGTATCGGCGGCGGTCGCTTGAAAGATACCGGCGCGGCGTTCGGGGGCGATGAGTTCGATGAAATTCGGGGCGCGCGCCGGGAGTCGCCCGGCGAGTTGCGTTTCGAGTTGGCCGTCTTTGAGCGTGAAACTACGCGCGAGTTCGTCGAACGCTTCGTGGTAGAGACCGGCGGCGGCGAGCGCGCTGGCGAGTTCGTAATCGAGCGTGGAGAAACGGCCGTACTGGCGCGCGAAGCGCAAGGCGCGTTCGGCGTCGAGCGGCATCCGGTTGGCGACGAGCGCGCGGGCGAGCGCGACTTGCGCCCAGGTGAAACGCGGTTCGATCCGCACGGCCTGACTCGCCAACTCAAGGGCGCGCGCCTTCTCCGCGTGCGCCGCGTACCAGTAGGCCGCGCCCGTGAGCAACGACAGATTGCGCGGCTCGGCCGCGAGCGCGGCCGTGAGTTCGCGTTCCGCCTCTTCGCGTTTACCCGCGTCGAAAAGCGCGAGCACAATGCCGGTGCGCGCGCCGCGGTCGTTCGCATCGGCCGCCAACAACTCGCGGTAGAGCGACAGGGCTGCTTCGGGTTTGCCCGTCGCGCGGCGCAAGTCCGCGAGGCTGCGGCGCGCGGGCACGGAGCGCGGGTCGAGTTCGACCGAGCGCGCGTATTCGGCCGCCGCTTCGTCGAGCCGGAGCGCGAGGCGATGCGCCGCGCCGAGGGCTTGATGCGCGGCGGCCAGATCGGGCGCGAGCGTGATCGCCGTCTTCGCCACGCGCGCCGCCTCGTCCGCCTGTTCGACGCTCACGTAAAAGGCCGCCAGCGCGAGCAGGCGTTTGGCGTCCGCGCCCGCCTTCGCCTCGACGGCGCGCGCGAGTTGGAGCGCGGCCGGAGTTTGACCGCGCAGGAACAGGTTCGCGGGCAACTGCGAGACGACTTCGTAATACAACTTGTCGGACATCCCGGCGGGCGCAAGCGCGACCGCCTGCTTGAAGAGTTCGACGCCGCGCGCCGCGTCCTGCGCCTGCAAACGCTCGTCGCCGAGCGCGGCGTGCGTGCTCACGAATTGTTCGGTCGCGCGCGTCTTGAGCGACGAACGCGGGTTGGCTTCGAGAAAAGCGCGCAAGCCCGCGAAGCGTTCGGCCGTCGGCAGTTTGAGCAGAGCTTCGAGTTCCGCCTTCAAAGCCTCGTCGGTGCGCGCGGCGGCGGCGGGGCGTCCCTTCGAGGGTTGCGCGCCCTTGCCCGCCGGTCTCTTCCTCTGCGCGGCGGTTGCGCCCGCCGCCAGGCTCACGAACAGGATCGCTAAACAAACGTTGGAGAGCGTTTCTCGAATCTTCATAACAAACTTCTCTATTCGCCCGGCTTCAAAGTTCCGCGCCGAAGCAAAGGTTTGAGTAAAGTTTTACTTGCCGCTCAGACCTTCGGCCAGAACGCGCCCGACCGAGTTGCTCGGAGCTTGCACGCGCAGGAGCGTGGCGAGCGTCGGGGCGATGTCGGCGGGCGTGGCGGTTTGCGCGTAGCGACCGGCGGCGACGCCAGCCCCCATGATGATGAGCGGCACGTGCGTGTCGTAGGTGTAAGGCGAGCCGTGCGTCGCGGGGATCGGGGTCGCGCCCTCGCTGAAATACTTGAACGGCTCTTGCACGAGGATCACGTCGCCGCTGCGGCGCGGGTGGAAGCCGTGCAGCACGCGCCGACCAATTACGTCTCCGGCCGAGATGCTGCCCGTCTCAAGTTGCATGCGGGTGAAAGCGCGGTTGATGCCCGGCACGGTTAAGACGGCTTCCGCCACCACGCGCTCGATCTCTTGGCGGTTGATGCCGTCGCGTTTGAGGGCGACGAGGTTGAAGAAGATGTTGGCGTTGTAGAGCGGCTCGGAAATGTAGTCGGCGGTCGAATCCTTGTCTTCGCCCTTGCGCCCGAAGCGCGCGCGGACGGCGTTGCGCGCGGCGTTCATAATGTCGCTGTTGGCGATGCGCCCGCCGGTCAGCCCCATCGCGGCGGCGTGTTCGGGGATGGGCGCGACGCCGTGGTCGGCCGTGAAGGCGACGAGCGTGTGCTGCAAGCCCACCTTATCCCTGACGAAATCGAGCAGCGTTCCGATCTGCGCGTCCGTGCGCAAAGTGATGTCCATCGCCTCGTGGCTGTATGGGCCGAAGCGATGACCGATGTAATCGTTCGCGGAGAAACTGACGGTGAGCACGTCCGTGTCGGCGTCGCGCCCCAAGTTCTCATTCTCGATCGCCGCCTGTGTGAAATTGACGAGCAAGTCGTTCGAGAAGGGCGAATAATCGAGCACGCTCCAACACTGTCTCGACGGAGCGGACGCGCTGCCCGCGACCTTGTGCGGGAAAGCGTTCGTGTCGGAGGTAGTCCCGATATTTTCCCAAGGGGGCGAGTCCGACCCGGCGCGGCGTTCATACTCGCCCGTGTCCTTCAAGAGGCGCGTCCATTCCATCCCGCAATATTTATCGGCCGGGCGCGTTTCGTTGTAGCGCGCCACCCAGGCGGGCAGTTCGTTGAAGTAATAGTCGGTCGAAACCATGTTGCCCGTGAGCGCGCTGAACCAGTAGGCCGCGTTGGCGTGGCGACCGGCGGGCAGCAGCGCGCCGCGATCTTTCGAGGAGATGCCGATCACTTTCGAGCGTCGGTTGACGAGCCGGAGTTCGTCGCCGAGCGTGGAGGCGATCAAACGGCGCGGGCTGGAAGCGCGCTCGCCCGCGCCGCCGCCGAAGAGTTGCCAGCGCGGCCGGTCGGGCTTGTCTTCCGGATCTGACGCGTTCGACACGATGCGCCCGGCCTCGCGGTCGTACCAATCGTTGGCGACGATGCCCGTCTCCGAAGGCCACGCGCCCGTCATAATGGTGGCGTGGCCGGGCGCGGTGTAGGTCGGCATGTGATCGTAATTGGCGTTCGTCCACTGCGCGCCGTCGCGCGTCAGGCGACGCAGGCCGCCATTCGCCGCGAAGAGGTCGCCGAAGCGTTCAAAATAGTCGGCGCGGAATTGATCCACGACGATGACGAGCACGAGTCTGGGTCTGGGCTGCGGCGTCGTCGCCTGACCCGGCCGCGCCGGGGGTTGCGCGGGGGTCGAGTTGGCGACCGGGCGTTGCGCGCCGCGCGCGGGCTGCTGCGCGCGGGTGCTTCCGGCAAGCGAGAAGCAGGCGAGGAGCATCGAAAGAATGAAACTCAGGCCGGAGCGTGCGGCGGCGCGAGCGTACAGGTGTGTCATTGAAACCCTCTTTAGCGAATTTGCAGACGAGTCGGGAGTCTCTACCGGTCTGTGGCATAAATTAACGACGAGCGTGCGGGCATGATAACATCACGGCGCGAGACGGACGAAGGCAAGGCAACGAATCAGGTGGAGCGATTTCAACGTTGAGCGAACTTGAAGCGGAATGGGCGCGGCGTCTGGCCGAGGCCGAGCAGAGTGCGCGCGCGCGCGGGCGCAGCGACGTGGCGGACTATCTCGCCCTGCGCGCCCTGAACGACATGGCGCGCAACACCGGCATCGAATGGCTGCTCGCCGCCTTCACCACGCACGCGGGCGAATGCAACCGCGCGGGCGCGGGCATCCGGCTCGCTCACACGGAGGCGCACCGTTTCCGCGTCGGCGCATCCACGATGGTCGGCCAGCGTTTGACGTTGACGACGGGCGTGCGCGTCTTAACGGTCGAAGCCGGTTGGCCGCGCACGCCGCGCGACGGCATCGTGCGCGGCGGCGGATTGGCCGCGGGGCGCATCACGCACTTCGGCAACCCTTCCGCCAACGACGAACTCCTGCTCATGCAAAACGCGGGCGACGCCCCGCGCTGGATGGCGCTAGACCCGGCGGGCGTGCGCCCCACGCTCGAAGCCTCGCGCGTGCGCCGCCACATCGAGAAGCTGCTCGGCTGAACTTCGCCGCCGGGAACGCAAACGATATGCGGCGCGGCCTGCACGTTTTGGAACAAGACACCGCGCCCACGCCCGGTCTCGATTCCCGCCTCCGCCTAATTCACCGAATTTCACCAACTTAACAATCGCGCACGCTTGGCCGGCGCATTGGCATACTGCTTGCCATGCTCTCCTGCGTCTCCCTGTCATCTTTCGTGATGAACAGGTAACACGCACAGGCTCTCGCCAAAAAAGAGTCCGTCGCCGTCGTCGCTCAGCCCCTTGAACGGCTCACAGGCCGACGCTGCAAGTTTGAACCTGAAGGAGTTCGCACATGATTAACCGACGCACGACGATTTTGACCGTCATCTCCGCCATTCTCTTCGCTTTCTGCTTGCCCACCATCGCCTCGGCGCAGTGGGATCGCGACCGCGACTATCGCCGCGACCGGCGCGACGACGACCGTTACGGGCGCGACGACCGCTACGGGCGCGACGACCGCTACGGGCGCAACGGCGGTTACGATACGCGCTACCTGCGCGATGTGGCCGAGCGCCTTAAAGACAACGCGCGCAATCTTGAGCGCGACGTGGATCGCCTGCTCGACAACAGCCGCGTCAACGGCACGCGCCGCGAAGATCGCATCAACAATGAAGTGAAAGAGTTTCGCCAGGCGGCCGACCGCTTCCGCAGCCGCGTCGGCGGCAACGGGAATGACCGCAACCGCGGCTATCAGGAGGCGCAGTACCTCATGCAGGCCGCCAACAACACGGAGCGCATGCTCTCGCGCCTGCGCGTCGACTCGCGCACCTACGCCGATTGGCGTCAGATCAAACAGGACTTGCGCACCGTCGCCAACGCCTACGGCATGCGCTACGACGGTT
>DASQNL010000447.1:0-6658 GCA_035644995.1 Pyrinomonadaceae bacterium
CCGCCCCCCCCAAACCTTGAGGCGCGGGCTGGCCGCCAGCCAGTTCAAAGCGGTCGCCGAATACAGCGTGACCTCACCGGCTTCGCGCACGAATTGATGGGAGACGGCCACGCGCCGGTACGGCAGCAGGAACGGCAGCAACGCGAGCGAGGCCGTGCCGAGGGCGACCGCGCCGCGCAGCCAGAAGGAGCGGCGACGCCAGCCCCCGTACCAAAAGGCCAGAAACGCGGCCGACAATCCGAGCGGGATGAGCGTCAGGATCATCCAGGTGATGCACGTTAAGGCGTTCATCAAAAACGCGACGCCGAGCCAAGAGGCGCGTCGCCGGCTTCGCTCGCGCGCGAAGAGAACCAACGCCTCAAGCAGCAGCGGAATCCACCCGGCGAAGATATAGTGCAGGTGCGGCAGACGTTGAAAGCGATAGGGGATGAAGGCGAAGACCACGCCCGCCACCCACGCCGCGCCGTAAGAGGCGGTGAGCGTGCGCGCCAGGCGAAACGCGCCATAGCCCGACAGGACGAAAGCCATGAAGGTGGCGAGGCTATGCACGGTGAGCGGGCGCACGCCGAGGGCAAAGAGCGGGAAGAACAGCAGCGCGATGCCGTAGTCGTGTTCGGAGAAGGCGAGCGTGTCGCGGTACGGATAAAAGATGGTGGCGTCGAAGAGGTGGCGCGGGTCGCGGAAGGTCTGATGGTAATCCCACCAGAGGGTGTAGGCGATGTTGTAGGGGTCGCCGAGGTCGGAGACGGTATCCAGGGGATGCCGCAGCCAAGGCCACGTCATCAACGCCGCGAGCGCGATGAAGACGAGAAAGATCGCGCCCTCACGCAAGACGGGTCGCCGCTCGATGGGGAGAAGAAGTCGGCGGAAACTCCCAACGGCCTCGTCGCCCGCACCAGCCTCGTCGCCCGCGCCCGCCGCGTCATTCGTCCCCGCTGCGTCGCTCGCGCCGACGGCATCACTCATGCCTTCGTCGGCGGCGGCCGTGCCGAGAGCGTCATCCGCGCCGGTTGCGTCCGCCGCGCCGTTTGTCGCCGTGGGGGGAGGCTTCGCAGCAGTCGTCTCGATAGCTTGTTGGCGAGCCGCTTCGCGTCGGGCGGCTTTGAGTTCTCGCCTCTGTCTCGTGCTCCGCTCGTAGATCGTGAGGGCGCACAACAGGAGGAGCGTGAAAGCGGAGATGAAGAGGCCGTTGCGCGCGGCCGGAGCCGTGTAGCGCATCTCCACCCGGTGCGCCCCCGCTCCCAACGCCACCCCGCGCAACAGATAATTCGTCGTCTCGATGCGCGCCCGCGCCCCGTCCACCGTCACTTCCCATCCCGGATAAATGTTCTCGCTGACCACTAACACCGTCGCCTGATCGGCCTGCGTTTCAATCACCAGCCGGTTAGCTTCATAGGTTGTGATGCGCGCCCCGCTCCCGGCCGCCAGCTCCCCGCCTCCGAGCGCGGGTAACTCGGCGGGCGCAACTTCCAACAGCGCAGTGCGGCGCGGGTCGAATTCGGTTGCGCTCTCGCCGCGAATGCGGCGCAGGGCTTCTTCGCCGTCCACCGCTTCGGCCTGCGTCACGAGCCACGCTCGCGGCAGCGCGCGCCGGTTCCGCAGGATGAGCGTATTGTCTTCGAGATAGACGGTCTCCCAGCCTTCCGAGGCCGCGGGCGAGAGCGGCGTCGCGCTCTTGTTCGCGGAGTCGTAGAGCGTCGCTTTCCACACGGCGAGCGGCGCGCTTTCGGTCAAACTCTTGATCTCGATCTTTTCGACGCGCCCGCGCGTGCCGAGCGGCATGAGCGCGAGGTAACGATGCGATTTGAAGCTGTCGCTCTCGTCGCCCCGGTGCGCCTCGAAAATGGGCGCGAGCGTGTGTTGAATGATGGAGCGCACGTCCGCCCGTTCGTGCGCCCACTCGGCGGTGTCGATCCCGGCGCGCAGGTCGCGCTCCACCACGGAGCCGCCGGACAAATGCACGCGCACCCTGGCGACCGGCGTTTCCTGCCGCACCTCAATCGAATTGGAGAGGCTCGTGACGAGGGCGAGCGAATCGCTGTCGGCCGCGCCGCCCGCCAGCGTGAGAGAGCCGCCCGGCGGGAGCGTGGTTTGCATATCGGACGGCGCGAAGGCGATGCCTTCCCGGTACGTCATCGGCTGCTCGACCGTGGCGAGGCTTGAGAAAGAGACGACGTGAGTGGTGTTGAGCAGATCGAGGACGCGCGAGCGCGGTTGAAACAGATCGCTGTTGCCCGCGAACCCCGCGCGGGGCGTGACGCCGTCCATGCTCACCCCGCCGAGCGCGCGACTGTAACGCTCAAGGATCAGAGGCTCATAGCCCGCGACGTTCTGGAGACCGTGCAGCGCGCTTAAATTCGTGCCGTCGATTCGCGGCGCGAGCGTGAACTCTTCCGTGTAGAGTTGCACGCGCGTATAGACGCGGTTCTGCTCCGGCGGGTGATTTTGCAAAAAGCGCGTCGTCGGCGAAACCACGCTGAACCGCTCGGCCGTGAGCAGCAACTCGCCGATCCAGCGCGAGAAGCCAATCGCGGGTTCGACAAAGCAGACGAGCGCGATGGCCGCCATCAAGAACCCCGTGCGCAGCCGCCCGGCCGCCAGACGCCAACTTCGCCAGATGAGCAGGAACGTGCAGACAGTGAACGCCGCCTTCCACAACAGAAACGCGGACTCCGGCAGAGAGGTGTAATAGATGGTTCCGATCTGCGGCTTGGCCTGCGCCGCCGTCCACCAGTAAAAGCCGAGCGTGACGCCGACCGCGAACAGCAGCGCGATCACGGCCGACTCGACGGCGCGCCGCCGCCCCTGCAAACGCGGGCGCGGTTTCCCCAGCCAGCCGTCGAGAGCGTCCCAGCCATAGGCCGCGAGGACGGCGAGCGCGAACGTCCATTCGAAGGTGTGCC
This sequence comes from Pyrinomonadaceae bacterium, assembly GCA_035644995.1. Taxonomy (GTDB): domain Bacteria; phylum Acidobacteriota; class Blastocatellia; order Pyrinomonadales; family Pyrinomonadaceae; genus JAIVJZ01. The sequence goes on from DASQNL010000447.1 coordinate 2,904, forward strand.
GCGAGGGCACGCGAAACTTGTTTAATAAGGGCGTGTAATAGACGACGTGGTGCAGGGGCGTATTGCTGCCGAGCATCAGGAACCACGCGACGACGGCCACGCCGAGCCAGAAGTAGAGGCGCGGATCGGTCGTCCGGCGGCGTCGCAGCGCGGCCGCGGCGGTCAAGACGGCGAGCAGCAGGACGAGCGGCGGCATGTAGGCCGTCACATCCGTGAAATGGTAGAGCGGCGCGATGACCGAGGCGAGCGCGCCCGTGAAGCTGAACGAGCCTGCGCTGAGAGCTTCATAGGTGAGCACGCTGCGGACGCTGCGGCGGGCGGCGCGCATCGTCTCCAGAATCTGAAAGGCCGCGATCCCCGCCGACATGACGAGCGCGCCGAGGGCGACGCACAGCGGACGCCAACGGCTCCAATCAAAGTTCGCCGCGACGCGCCGCGCGCCAATCCGGCCGGTCTCGGCAGGCGCGCGCCGGTCGGACGCAAAGAGCGACAGGTATAGCCCGTAAGCGGCGGCCAGCAGACCCGTGTAGAGCATGCTCTGCCCGTGCCCGTTCAAAACCGACATCGCATAGGCGGCCGTCGCGGCGACGAGAAGCGGGACGAATCGCCCGGTGCGGCGCGCGGCGCGGTCAATCGGGATCAGCAAGAGGGGCAGCCACATCAGGCTGTTGGTCAGCGCGCCGTTATAGGCGATTGCGCTGCACATCATGCCGCCGTAGCCGAACGAGAGTCCGGCGAGGAGGGCGGCCGTGCGGCTGCGTCCCAGTTCGCGCGCGTAAGCGTAGGTGAACATGGGCGAGAGCAGGAAGGGCGCGAGCACGTAGACCTGTTCAGCCCAATGTCCCGGCAGGAAGAGATGTCCCCAGGTGAGCGGGTAGGCGAAGGCGAGTTGCGCCATGGACAGGAGCGGATAGCCGGACAAAACGTGCGGCGTCCACAAGGGCAACTGCCCCGCGCGGATCATCTCCCACCCGATGCTGCGCAGCGGGTAGGTATAGTAGAGAGGGTCGCCCGCCAGCACAAACTTCCCGCCGAAAAGTTCCGGCGCGAACATCAGCGCGAAGAAGGCGGCGATGATGGCTAGGGCGGCCGCGTCGCCGCCCCGCCACAGCCGCCGCAGGCGCGCCCTCAGGCTCTCGATTATCTGCACAGAGTGTTTCCGCATCCGTCGCAATCTTTTCGCCCGGCCGCGCGCCTTCCGGGGCAACGCCAGCCCCGCCGCCGGGCATCTCTCAACGTGCCCGCGAGAAGTGTTTCTTCGGACGCCCGCCGGGCGGCCTCGCAAACTTATTTTTCGTCTCAATAAAACGCGCCGCCGTGTTATCGGCGTGCGGGGTCAACATCGTTGACAAACTCTCGGAGGGCAAGCTACGATAACAGTTGTTGGGCTGCCCCTGCGAGCGACCATGACGGGCGGGCGCAACAGAGCGATTCGAGTAGCCCCGGCTCTCCCAAGGATTTCCTAAGCTACAGAAAAATAGTCCCACCGTCTACTGAGTACCGGGAGTAACACACACATGCGTAAATTCGTCGTTGCCTTATTTTTAACCGTCCTGTGCGCGTCCTTCGTCGTCGCGCAGGGACAGAGCGCGCCGACGCTCAGAGTCGTCACCGAAGACCCGTCGTTGCCGTCGGAGTTGTTCTACGGCGACGTGAAGGTCAAACCGGTGCGCCTCCGGCCGGGCACAAACACCCGCATCACGATTGACGACAGCGACTTTTTCGTCCAGCAGCAGTACATAGACTTCCTCAGCCGCTTCCCCGAAGCCGATGGCTTCAAAGCGTGGATGGACGTGCTTGAGACCTGCAAGGGCGATCAGAACTGTCTGGGCGGCGCGGGCGGCAAGCGCGTGCTCGTCTCGAAGAGTTTCTTCGAGTCGCAGGAGTTCCGCTTCAAAGGTTACTTCGTCTACCGCTTCTACAAGGCCAGCCTCGGCCGCCTGCCGACCTACCCCGAAATCGTCGCCGGCATGCGCAGCGTGACCGGGCAGACCTCGGCCGAAGTCTTCGCCAAGCGCGACGCCTTCGCGGCCGCGTGGCCGTCGCGCGCCGACTTCGCGGCGAAATACCCGGCGAGCCTGACCCCCGGCGAGTACGTCAACCGGCTGCTCGAAACGGCGGGCATCACGGTCGGGAACAAGGATCAACTCATCGCCGGTCTCTCGAACGGTTCGGAGACGCGCACATCGGTCTTGAGAAAGATCGTCGAGAGCGCGGAACTCGAAGCCAAGGAGTACAACCCGGCCTACGTCGCGATGCAGTATTACGGTTACCTGCGGCGCGAGCCGGAGGAAGCGGGCTACAAAGCCTGGCTCGATTACCTGAGCAAAAACCCCGGCGATTACAACACGATGGTCTGGGGCTTCGTCTACTCCGCCGAATACCGCAACCGCCACTAAAGCGGCGCGCGCAACACAACTTCAAGGCCGGCCTCTCAAACGGGGCTGGCCTTTTTCATTCCCGGCAAACAAACGCCCGATCTCTTTCAATTCAAATCCTGCTCCCGGCTCGCCTTCAAGCGTTCGTCGCGCGCCCTTCGCCGCCCGCCTCTTTGCCTGCGCCCGTCGTCGCGCCCGGTAAAACTTCATTGTAAACGTCGAGCGTCAGGCGCGCCGTGCGCTCCCAGGTGAAGTTTGCGGCATGGGCGACGCCGTCCGCGGAGAGACGCCGCCGTTCCGCTTCGTTTTCCCACAATTCGCGGATGGCCGCCGTCAGTTGGCGCACGTCCGTCGGTTCGACGAGGCGCGCGGCGTCGCCCACCGTCTCCATGATGACCGGGATGCGGCTCGTGATGACGGGCGCGCCGCAACTCATCGCTTCGAGCGGCGGCAGGCCGAAGCCCTCGTAAAGCGACGGGTAGACGCAGACGCGGCACGAGGAATAGAGCGCGGCGAGGTCTTCGTCGGAGATGTAGCCGGTGAAAAGCATGCGCCGGCTGAGACCGGACAGTTCGACGAGGGCGAAGAGTTCCTCGGTCAGCCAGCCCTTTTTCCCGGCAATCACGAGTTGCGGGCGGAGGTCTGTCGAACGCGTCAACTCCTCGAAGGCGCGCACGAGCGTCAGCAAATTCTTGCGCGGCTCGACCGTGCCGACGAAAAGGATGAAATCGTCTTCGACGCCGAGACGCCGCCGCGCCGCCGCCGATTCAGCCGCGCCGACGGGGCGGAAGCCGCGGCGCGGCGCGAGCGGCACAACGGCGATCTTCTCCGGTTTGATCCGCAGATGCTCGCAGATTTCGCGTTTCACGCTCTCCGAGTCGGTGATGATCTTCGAGGCCATGCGCGCCGTCGCGGGCAGGCGCAGGCGCGCGCGGCGCACGAGTTCCTCTTCGTGCGTGTGCGAGTGGAGCAGGAGCGAGAGGTCGTGGATGGTGACGATGGTGCGGCAGCGATGCCAGAGCGGCACTTTGTAGTTTGTGCCGTGGAAGAGGGTGATGCCGTGCCTCTGCACGTAGAGCGGCAGGCCAATCGTCCACCAACGCCTGCTCAGGGAATTGACCGGGGCATGGACGGCGCGCAGGTTCGCGGGCAGCGGCGCGGCGTCGAACCCGTTCTCAACCGCCGTCTCGATGGGGACGTGGGCGACCAACTCGAAATCGTGTTCGGGGGCGAGAGCCGCGAGGCCGCGCGCGAGTTCAAAGGTGTAGTGGCCGATGCCGGTCTTCGGCTCGGCCAGCGGAATCCCGTCAATTGCGATACGCATGCTCTCGAACGATTAAACGCGCCCCTCGCGAGCGGTTCATAGACTGTGCGGGC
>DASQNL010000448.1:0-6275 GCA_035644995.1 Pyrinomonadaceae bacterium
GAATCGAAAGTTTATGAAAGAAATCTCTTTTATCGAAGACAAAGATCAAGTGTGCGCGCTCGCGCCGGTGGCCTATGCGCCGATTCGTCATCATGTGTTGGTGTGCGCGGGAAAGTCCTGCACGAACGTCGGGAGCGCGGAAGTGAAAGAGGCGTTCGAGCGCGAGTTGAAGGCGCGCGGGCTTCTCTTCGGCAAGGCCAAAAAGGGCAAGAACCCGGAGGGCAGCATCGTCCTGACGGAATGCGCTTCGGTCGGCTTCTGCGCGGTGGGCGCGGCCGTGATGGTCTACCCCGACGGCGTCTGGTACGCGCAGGTGCGTGAGTCCGATGTCTTGGAGATCGTCGAGTCGCACCTTATCGGCGGCCGCATCGTCGAACGCCTCGCGCTCTTGAAACTCCCCGCCGCGAACACGCAAGCGGCCTGAGCAGGGTCGATCCCCGAAAGGTTCGGCAAAACTAAATCTCAGGGCGACTCGTATCAATCACTTCGACCCGTAGGAAGGTTGAGAGAAAACGGTCATCGTTCGCGCGTGCGCGTCGGCATGTTTGACAGTGCAACAGTACGCGCGCCGCACGGCATCAAAACGCGCGGAAACAGCGGTTGCCGCCGGCCGGTTTACATTTCATTCTGGAGCCAACAAACTTATGCTTCGATTTTCACGGAGAGTTCTGCAAATATCCGTTATCGCGGTGGCCGCGCTCGTTGCCGCCGCCCCGTCGGAAGCGGGGGCGCAAACCAAAGTGCCGCGCCTCGATTATCGCGAGCGCACGCTCTCGAACGGCCTCAGAGTGCTCAGCGCGGTGGATAAATCCAGCCCGACCGTGGCGATTCAGGTCTGGTATAAGGTCGGCTCGAAGGACGACCCGGAGGGACGCAGCGGCTTCGCACACCTCTTCGAACACATCATGTTCAAGAGCACGAAAAACATGAAATCCGAAATGATGGATCGGCTGACGGAAGACGTGGGCGGCATGAACAATGCCTTCACGGCCGACGACGTGACGGTCTATTTTGAAGTTGTGCCCTCCAATTATCTGGAGACGCTGCTCTGGGCGGAGGCCGACCGCCTCTCGACGCTCACCGTCGACGACGCGAACTACAAGAGCGAGCGCGACGTGGTGAAAGAGGAGTTTCGCGAGCGCGTCCTCGCGCCGCCCTACGGCAAACTCTTCTACCTGATCGAGCAGAAGTCTTTCTCCAAGCACCCTTATCGCCGCCCCGGCATCGGCAGCATCGAAGACCTCGACGCCGCCTCGACCGAAGACGTGCGCGCCTTTCACTCGACCTTCTATCGCCCCGATAACGCGACGCTCGTCGTCGTCGGCGACTTTGAGCCGAAACAACTCGACGCGTGGGTGGATAAATACTTCGCGGGCATCCCGAAGCCCAACCGTCCGCTGCCGCGCGTGGATGTGAAAGAGCCGGAGCGCACGGGCGAGATGCGCGTCGTCGAGTTCGGCCAAAACGTGCCGCTGCCCGCCGTGGCCTTCACGTTTCTCGCGCCGCCGAAAGCCAGCCCGGATTCGGATGCGTTGCGGATCGCGGAATCGATCTTGTCCTCCGGCGAATCGTCGCGCCTCTACCGTGCGCTCGTCTACGAGCAACAGGTGGCGCAGAGCGCGAACGCCGGGACGGACTTACGCGAAGATGTGAGTCTTTTCAGTTTCCTCGGCATCCTCGCGAGCGGCAAGAAACCCGACGACCTTGAGCGCGCCATGATGGCCGAGATCAAGCGGATGCAGGACACGCTCGTCACGGCGGCCGAACTCGAAAAGGCCAAGAATCAGATCATCACCAACCAACTGCGCGAGCGCGAAACCAACAACGGCAAGGCGCTCGCCCTCGGCGACGCGGCCGTGCTGCTCGGCGACCCGAACCGCGCCAACACCGACATCGAACGCCTCTCCAAAGTGACGGCGGCCGACGTGCAGCGCGTGATGCGCAAGTATCTGACGGATGCGAATCGTCTCGTGATCTATTACCTGCCCGAATCCCTGCGCCCGGCGAAACCGGCGGCGGAAAAGACCGGGCAGGGGAGCGGGCAGCGCGACGCGCGCGTCGCCGTGGGAGGGAAATAACGTGAACATCGTCAAGGAACTTTCGCAACGCGTTTTACGCTCGCTCGCGCCGTCGTTCGCCGCCGTGGCGGCCGTCGCCGCCTTGAATTTCACGGCGACGGCGCAGCAGCCCGCGGCGCAGGCGACGCCGCCGCCGCCCGCCGCCCCGCGCAGCGTCACCGTGCCGAAGCCCGTCGAGCGCACGCTCGCGAACGGCCTGCGCGTGGTCGTCGTCGAGCGCAGCAACATGCCGCTCGTCTCCGCCTCGTTGCTCATCAGGAACGGCGGCGAAGTTGACCCCTCCCAACTGGCCGGACTCGCCGACATGACCGCCACGCTCCTGACGAAGGGGACGCAGACGCGCACCGCGCCGCAGATCGCCGAAGCCATCGAAGCCCTCGGCGGCTCCATCGAATCGGGCGCGCGTTGGGACGCTTCCACGGCGGGCGTCGGCGTCGAGTCGTCGCGCATCAGCAACGCGATGGAGATACTCGCCGATGTCGTGCGCCGCCCGACGTTCAAAGACGAAGAGATCGAACGCCTGCGCGCGCAATACTTGGACGATCTCACGGTCGCGCTCGGCCAGCCCGGCTCTATCGCGCGCTACGTCGCTTCGCGCGTCGTCTTCGGCGATACCCCTTACGGCCACCCGCTCTCAGGCACGCCCGAATCCATCGCGCGCATTAAACGCGCCGACATCGTGCGGATGCACGCGACTTACTATCGCCCCGACAACGCCATTCTCGTGATCGGCGGCGACATCACGGCCGCCGCCGCCTTCAAGACCGCCGAACGCTTCTTCGCCGACTGGCGGAAACCCAACGCGCCGCTGCCCGCTTCGAGCGCGAAAGCGACCGCCGCCGCCGCCGCTATCGCTCAGCCGCGCATCGTCGTCGTGGACAAGCCCGACGCCGGTCAGGCCGCCGTGCTCGTCGCGCGCACGGGCATTCGTCGCACCGACCCCGAATTTTTCCGCGGCATCGTCGCCAACTCGGTCTTGAGCGGTTATTCCGGCCGCCTCAATCAGGAGATTCGCATCAAGCGCGGTTTGAGCTACGGCGCGCGCAGCGCGCTTGAGACGCGGCGCGAGACGGGGCCGTTCACGGCCGAAGCGCAGACGAAGAACGAGTCGGGGGCGGTGGTCGCCGCGCTCCTCCTCGGCGAACTCGCCCGCCTCGCCAACGGCGAACTCCCCGAAGCCGAACTCACGCCCCGCAAGGCCGTGCTCATCGGCGGCTTCGCGCGGAACTTGGAGACGGCGGGCGGCTTGGTCGCGCAGGTGGCGAACCTCGCGCTCTACGGCCTCAGCTTCGACGAGATCAACAGCTACATCAACAACGTGCAGTCCATCACGGCCAAAGACGTGCAGGGCTTCGCCGGCTCGCGGCTCGCGGCCGGCGCGGCCAACGTCATCATCGTCGGCGACGCCAAGAAGTTTCTGCCCGAACTTCAGAAGCAGTATAAGAACGTGGAGGTGATCCCCGTCGCCGATCTCGATCTCAACATCGCGCAACTGCGCAAGACGAAGTAACACGCGAAGTCGCGCGCGCGCCCGGTCGTAAAATTTAACCGGGCGCGCGCGAGCTTCCGGCTCCCGTTCATCCTCTCCTCGAATTCGAGCTTCGTCGTCGTCGGCGCGCGCACGCGCTCCCCGTCCCGGTCTAGACCCAAGAGAGGAATTTCGACATGCCGAATAAATTAGCCGCCACCCGCAAAACTCTCGTGAGTTGCGCGTTCGCCCTACTGTCCGCCTTCAACGCAAACGCCGCTTTGTCGCCCGCGCCGCCGACGCAAAACGCGGCGAGCGGCCAAGCTACGGCGACCGTCGAGACGCGCGCGAACGTGAACACATTGATGCGTCAACTGACGGATCGCGACCCGCTAACGCGGCAGCGCGCCGCCGAAGAGATCGCTCGCCTCGCCCCGCCCGCGCAGCGCAAACTCATCGAAGGCTACCGGCTGCAAGAGAAGAATGCGCGCGTGCGCCTCGCGCTCGACTGGACGCTCTATCGCATGGGGAAGAAGGCCGCGCTCTTTGCCGTGGTGAGCGATCTCGATAACCACCGCCGAAATCAGTCCGAGGCTTATCTCGCCCAACTCGAAACGCCCGAACCGCTCTACAACCTGCTGCCGCAAGTCAACGGTAATATTCAGGCGAAACTGCTCGAAGCCCTCGCCCGCTCCGGCAACGCCGACACGCTGCCCGTCGTCGAGCCGTATGCCGCTTCGGTTGACCCCAAGATCGCCGACGCCGCGCGCTTCGCCACGCGCGAAATCACGCGCCGCCTCAACGCGCCCCCGCTGCCCGATGCCAAAACGCGCACGCGGCAAGTCGGGCAAGCCGCCGCCGATGTCCCTTGAGCGGGCGCAGGTAAATCCGGCAGACATGCGACGGACGAGGGGGCGAGACGCACATCTCGCCCCTTTTCGCTTTTCTGTGGTATTAACAATTGACCACTGACAACTGACCACGGACGACTGACCGCCGCCGATATTCTATGCACCGAAACTTACGTTCCTTTCTCGATCAACTGACGCGCGAGCGCGACCTCGTCGTCGTCGAGACGGAAGTTGATCCTTACCTTGAACTGGCGGAAGTTCACCGCCGCGTGATCGCCGGGGGCGGCGGCGCGCTCTTGTTCAAACGCGTGAAGGGCAGCCGCTACCCGGTCGTGACCAACCTCTTCGGCACGGCGCGTCGCATCGAAATGGCGTTCGGCCGCAAGCCGGAAGCGTTGGTGAAAGAGGTGGTTCACGTCGTCGAATCGCTCTTGCCGCCGCGCCCCGCCGATCTCTGGCAGCACCGCTCGCTCGCGCTCGAAGCATTAAAACTGGGGACGCGCCGCGTGCGCCGCGCGCCCGTCCTCGAAGTGGTTGACCGCCCCGCGCGGCTCGATGAGTTGCCGATACTCACGACGTGGCAGGAAGACGGCGGCGCGTTCGTCACCCTCCCGCTCGTCTACACCGAGCACCCGCGGACGCGCAAACACAATCTCGGCATGTATCGCATCCAGCGACACGACGCCGCGACGACCGGCATCCACTGGCAGATACACAAGGGCGGCGGCTTTCATTACCACGAGGCCGAAGCGGCGGGCGAATCCTTGCCCGTCACGATCTTTATCGGCGGGCCGCCCGCGCTGATGCTCTCGGCCATCGCCCCGCTGCCCGAAGACGTGCCCGAACTCGTGCTCGCCTCCGTGCTCGCGGGCGAGAAGATCAGGATGACGCGTGAGCCTTTCACGCACGGCCACCGCCTCGTGGCCGAAGCGGAATTCGCCATCGTCGGGAGCGTCCCCCCGCACGAGCGGCGACCCGAAGGCCCCTTCGGCGATCACTACGGCTACTACTCTCTGCAACACGACTACCCGGTCTTTCACGCCGAAGCCGTCTGCCATCGCCGCGACGCCGTCTATCCGGCCACGGTCGTCGGCAAGCCGCGACAGGAAGACTTCTTTATCGGCGACTACTTGCAGGCGCTCCTCTCGCCCCTCTTCCCGCTCGTCATGCCGAGCGTGCGCGACCTCTGGTCTTACGGCGAGACGGGCTTCCACTCGCTCGCGGCCGCCGTCGTGCGCGAACGCTACGCGCGCGAAGCGTTAGTCTCCGGCTTCCGCATCCTCGGCGAAGGCCAACTCTCGCTCACCAAGTTTCTGCTCCTCACCGACACGCCGCAGGACTTGCGCGACTTTCCGCGCCTCTTCGAGCACATCCTCGCCCGCGCGCGTTTCGAGAGCGACCTCTTCATCTTCTCCAATGTCTCGATGGACACGCTCGACTACACGAGCGGCCGTGTCAATCAGGGCAGCAAAGCGATCCTGCTCGGCCTGGGCGAAGCCGTGCGCGAACTGCCGCGCGAGTTTCGCGGCCAACTGCCGCGAGGGCTGACGCGCGCCGAAGTTTTCTGCGGCGGCTGTCTCGTCGTCGAAGGCGCGACTTACACGGAAGACCCGCAGCAGGCCGCGCGACTGGCGACGGATGAGGCGTTCGCCGGTTGGCCGCTCGTCGTTTTGCACGACGACGCAAGGGTCGCGCGCTCGTCCGCCGATTTTCTCTGGGCGACGTGGACGCGCTTCGAGCCTGCCGCCGACATCTACGCGAAAAACACGAGCGTGAATCGTCACCACCTGTCATACACGCCGCCCCTCGTCATAGATGCGCGCATGAAACCCGCTTACCCCGACGAACTCATCGTGCGCCCGGACATCAAGCAACTCG
>DASQNL010000449.1:0-3914 GCA_035644995.1 Pyrinomonadaceae bacterium
CGCGAGTTTCGCGTCAGGCATCACGATGAACTCGTGCGTCTCGAAATATCCCCGGCGGAACTGGAAAACGCGCTCCGGCGCGAAGTCACGGACGAACTCGCGCGCCGCTTTCGCGCCCTCGGCTTCCGCTACGTGACGCTCGACCTGCACGGCTACCGCACGGGCGCAATGAACGAAGTCTTAGATTCAGTGACGGGTGACAGGTGACGGGTGACAGGATAAAACCTGTCTTCATCCTGTCACCCGTCACCTGTCACCTGACACCTGATGGGAGATCAAAATGGCTACTACGATGGTTGAAGACGCGGTGCCGGAAGCGAAAAAAGAGTCTAACCCGTTCGAGTCTATGATGTCGCGTTTCGACCGCGCGGCGAAGTTGCTCGATCTCAACCCCGATCTCTACGCCGTGATGCGCGTGCCGAATCGGGAGTTGAAAGTTTACATCCCGGTGCGGATGGATTCCGGGCGCATTCAGGTTTTTGAAGGTTTCCGCGTGCAGCACAACTTCGCGCGCGGCCCCGCGAAAGGCGGCATCCGTTACTCGCCCGACGTGACGATTGAAGAGGTGCGCGCCCTCGCCGCGTGGATGACGTGGAAGTGCGCGGTGGTCAACGTCCCGTTCGGCGGCGCGAAAGGCGGCGTCATCTGCGACCCGTGGCAGATGTCGCAGGGCGAGTTGGAGCGTCTGACCCGGCGTTACGCCTCCGAGTTGATCGACATCATCGGGCCGGAGAAGGACGTGCCCGCGCCCGACATGAACACCAACGAGCAGACGATGGCGTGGATCATGGACACCTATTCCATGCACGCGCGCCACACCGTGACGGCGGTGGTGACGGGCAAGCCGATTGACCTCGGCGGCTCGCGCGGGCGGCGCGAGGCGACGGGTCGCGGCGTCCTCTTCGTCGTCAACGAGGCGATGAAGAAGTTCAAGATGACGCCGCCCTCGACGCGCGTGGTCGTTCAGGGTTCGGGCAACGTCGGCGGCATCGGCGCGCAGTTGATGCACGAGGCCGGTTATAAAGTGATCGCCATCTCCGACATGCACGGCGGCATCTACAACCCCGACGGCATCGACATCCCCGCCGCGCTGGAGCATTTGCGTGCGACGCGCTCCTTCGAGGACTACCCGAACGCCGAGCGCGTGTCGAACTCGGAACTGCTGGAAATCGAGTGCGACGTGCTCGTGCCGGCCGCGACGGAGAACCAGATCACGTCGAAAAACGCCGAGCGCATCAACTGCAAAGTGCTCGCCGAGGGCGCCAACGGCCCGACGACGGCCGCCGCCGACGCCATCCTCCAGCGCAAAGGCATCTTCGTGATTCCAGATATTTTAGCCAACGCGGGCGGCGTCACCGTCTCCTACTTCGAGTGGGTGCAGGATCGGATGGGCTATTTCTGGAAGGAAGACGTGGTCAACGAGCGTCTCCAGGACGTGATGGTCGCCAGTTTCAACGAACTCGTGAAGTTCGCCGAGAAGCACAACGTGGACACGCGCACGGCGGCCTACATGCTCGCCATTGACCGCGTGGCCTACGATACGCGCATGCGCGGCATCTACGCGTGACAAAAACGTGTAGGGATTTTTCATGCTAAGTGGTGAAAAAGTCTTGATTTCCGCGCCAATGTAGAGTATGGTCTGCCGGAAATTGTTATGTAGGAGCAGAGTCGGAAAGTGTAACCTGACGATAAAGCTCATACATTTCGAGTTCGCGGCGTTGACATGGGCGTCACTGTTTTGTATAAGCAGTAACGTCTTACAGTTAATCAGGCTAAAGTAAGAATACAGTTGAGAGGCGCAAAGAGGCAGGTTTTAAGCGCCCGCGAACACAGAATACGTGTTCGGCTCCTCTCGCTGCTCCGCTCCAGCTACAAGGCGTTTCGTTCGAGGGCGGTAGCAGTTTTACATTTGACTCTGTTGTGTACGCTTGTAGTTGGAGCGTCTGCATCCCACCAAAAGTACTAGGGAATGTTCGTGTTATCACGATGAAACTCGTCGGACACCAAATTCACACGGGCAAACGCGCGTACCTTTGGGCTAGGGATAGGCAGTCGCCCCTTCCCGCAAAATTACATTACTCATTTCGCAGGAGGAATGCGATGAGACTCGCGAGAAGAGCGTCCGTTATGGCGCTCACCCTGTTGGTGCTGTGTGCCGCAGTATCAGCTCAAACACTTCGGCCGGCGGATGATCCGAGAAACACCGCTCCGACCGTAGGCACAGGCGGCCCCGTTGGCGGCCCCACCGGACTCTTCACCATCTACGACGGCCAGACGCTGCGTAAGGGTGAATTCACCTTCAGCATGGCTTACAGCAACTTTGACCGCGATCCGGGTAACGTGGACATCACGGAAACCCCGCTCAGTTTCCAGGTCGGTCTCTCCGATCACTTGGAACTGTTCTTCAACACGGACGGCTATCGCGGCGTCAAAGTCAATACTCCGCAGAACCTATCGAGCTTCTATCTGCCGAACACTGCGATCAGAACGCAGCGGTTGCAGCCGAATGGAACGTTCGCCCCTAACACGTTGCAGAGCGGCGGAGCCATCGTGCTCGCGCCGATCAACCTCATTAACGGCACTACCGGACAGATTCAGGGCACCCTGTTCCGCCCGGTGGGCAACCAGCCCTTCGTGCAGTTCCCGTTCGTCGGCGGTTCGGCCGGCAACTTCCAGAACGGCATCCCCGGCAACAACACGAGGTTCACGTTCACGCTGGGCGGCCCGACCGGCCCGAACGCGGGCGGCAGCCACTACGGCGCGGCGGCCAACTTCCCCGGCATCGGCTCGATCTTCGGCAGCATCCTGCCGGGCGTCGTGCTGACGCAGCGGGTGGTTCCCGCGACTCTCACGACCCTCGCCCAGGTGGTGCCCGTGACGTTCACGACCCGCCCGACCTACTTGCCGGATGCGCCCTTCATCAGCCGCCTCTACGGCGAATCGGCCTTCGGTACGTACACCATCGGCGCGAAGTGGCGTTTCACCGGGCCGGAAAATCCGTTCGGCATCGGTTTGATTCCGTTCTACCGCTTCTACGGCGACAATGCCGACGACCAAAGGGGCTTCAACCAGTTGCAGCGCGGCGCAAGCCCCGGCGGCAACCTCGGCGACTTCGGTCTGATCATGTTCGCCGATGGCCGCCTGAGCCGCAGCGTCAATCTCTCGGCTAACCTCGGCTACATCCTCAACAGCAACCCGCGCAGCGAATTGCTGGGCGATGCGGCTCTGCTCGACCGTCCCGATGAACTCATCGGCGGCGTCGGCGTTGACTTTCCGGTCAATCGCTTCTTCCAGCCGATCATCGAGGTCAAGTCGGTGCATTACGTGGGCGGCAGAACGCCGAACGCCTTCCAGAACAACCCGATTGATTTTCTGGCCGGTGTTCGCATCTTCCCGCGCCGCTGGATGGGATTCAGCGCGGCTTACCGCGCGCACATGAATCAACAGGGCGGCCGTATCTTCAACGACCGCGGGCCGGAAGACTTCCCGCCGGGCTTCGTGCCTTCACAAGACCCGCACGGCTATATCTTCCAGTTCTGGGCTGGTCGGCGCAACGAACGCGCCCCCACCGTGGTTCCGAACAACCCGCCGACGACGGCCGTTTCGGCCAGTCCGTCGAGAGTGGTTCTGGCGGCTGAATGCGCGTCGGGCGAACGTCCCGTCGAGGGCTGCACGTCTACCGACAGCACGGTTCAGCTCGCAGCTAACGCGACTGATCCTGATGGCGACACGCTGCTCTACACCTGGTCAACCACCGGCGGCCGCATCACGGGCGACGGCGCGAACGTGACGTGGGACTTGTCGGGCGTTCAGCCCGGCACCTACACCGCCTCCGTTGAAGTTGACGACGGTTGCGGCTGTATCGCGTTCTCTTCGACCACGGTGACGGTCGAGCGTTGCACTTGCGAAATCAT
>DASQNL010000450.1:0-1956 GCA_035644995.1 Pyrinomonadaceae bacterium
GGCGACAGCCTCCATGATCCGGCGAAACTCTGCGGAAGTCTTAACTTTTCCTTTCAAACAACCGCGCACATCGGGGAAGGCGTAGAACGCGCCTTCGGCGGCGGCACATTTGAAGCCCGGAATCTCGCCGAGCGCCTTGACGAGCCACTCGCGCCGCGCGCCGTACTCGGCGAGCATCGCGCCGACGCACTCCTGCGAACTGTTGAACGCCTCGGTCGCCGCGCGCTGCGCGATGGAGTTCGGGTTGCTCGTCGAATGACCCTGCACGAGCAGCATCGCCTTTGTCCATTCGCGCGGCGCGAGAGCGTAGCCGATGCGCCAGCCCGTCATCGCGTATGTTTTCGAGAACGATCCGGCGATGCACAGGCGCGCGCGCAACTCCGGCGCGAGGCTCGACGCGCTGAAGACCTCAGCCGGAGCATAGACGAAGCGCAAATAGCACTCGTCCGAGATGGCGTAGATGCCGTGCTCTGCGACTACTTCCATGATCTTGCGAAACTCTGCGGGCGCGATGACGCGCCCCGACGGGTTCGAGGGCGAGTTGACGACGATGAGCTTCGTGCGCGGCGTGATGGCACGGCGCACCTGTTCGGCGGTCAGTTGAAATCCGGTCTCTTCGGTCTCGATGAAGACGGGCGTTGCGCCCGCGAACTTCGCGATCTCCGGGAAAGTCACCCAGTAAGGTTTGGCGATCAAAACTTCGTCGCCCGCGTCGGCGAGCGTCACGATGGCGTTGAAGAGCGCCTGCTTGCCGCCCGCCGTCGCCATCACTTCCGAAGCGTCGTAGCGCGCGCCGAACTCGCGCTCGTAATAGTTGATGATCGCTTCTTGCAGAGCGCGCGTGCCGCCCGTGGCCGTGTACTTGGTCTGCCCTTCGCGCATGGCGTCGGCGGCGGCGCGCTTGATGTGGTCGGGCGTGTCGAAGTCGGGTTCGCCCGCGCCGAGATCAACCACGTCTACGCCCGACGCGCGCATCGCCAGAGCCTTCTGCATCGCGGCGAGCGTAGAGGACGCCTGCATCTGTGCAAGACGCGTTGAGCGCGGGAAACTTTCGCGTGCCGGTTTCGTCATCCCTTCTTCGCGCCGCCCTTCTTTGCGTCGCCCTTCCGCGCGCGCGTCTTCGCGGCCTTCTTCGCCGAGGCCGACTTCGCCGCCGCCGGACGATTAGCCGAAGCCGCGCCGCCCTTCTTGCCGCCCTTCTTCGAAGGGGCTTTATTTTCCTTCTTGCCCCGACCCGAACCGCTCTTCTTGCCGCCGCCCGAAACCTTGTTGACGGTCGCCCACGCGCGCCGCTCCGCCTCTTCCTCCGGCAACCCGCGCTTCTCGTAGCCTTCCTCGATGTGCTCGGCCTGGCGCTTCTGCTTATCCGTGTATGCGCCCTTGTCGCCTCTCGGCATCCTCTTGCCCTCCCCGTGAAAGTTCGCGTTACGGAAAACTCTTTCGTGGATTTCGTCTCGTGCCGTCTGTCATGAGGAACGAGCGTCAGTATAACACCGTATGCGCGCGTTCGTTTCTGCGAAATCAACTCTTGTCGAACTTCTTCTGCATGCGCGCTTCGACCGACGCGGGCACGAGTCCCTTGATCGTGCCGCCGAGTTGATAGACCTCTTTGACGAGCCGCGAACTGACGTAAGAATAAGCCTCCGCTGGCATCATAAAGACGGTCTCGATGCGCGGCTCAAGCCGGCGGTTCATCAGCGCCATCTGCAACTCGTACTCGTAATCGGAGAACGCTCGTATGCCGCGCACGACGGCGTCGGCCTCGCGCTCGACGGCGTATTGCATCAACAGCCCCTGAAAATTATCCACCGCCAGACGGCACGATCCGCTGTTAAGTTCCGCGAGCACCTCGGCCAGCATCTCGCGCCGCTCGTCGAGCGTAAACAACGGGCGCTTCTCCGGGTTGACCACGACGGCGATGATGATCTCGTCGAAGAGTTTGCAGCCGCGCGCGAT
>DASQNL010000451.1:0-5696 GCA_035644995.1 Pyrinomonadaceae bacterium
GAACAGCGCATCTCCGATGCCGAATACCTCAGTCGCGTCACCGAGGTCATGAACTCGGTCGTGAACCGAGCCGGCGATGATTTGCCGTCCACCTTAAAGAATCAGGATGTAGCGAAGGCGTTTTATGGGGTGGTCAACGAAGTCTTCACCCGCTTGAGCCTCTCCGGCAATGAATCGAAGGAGGTAGCGGCGCAGGCAGCCCTACAGATAGACGAGATTATCCGCAGGAACAAGGTCGTGGATTGGATCGCAAATCTCGACGCGCAGAACGCCATGCGGAATGAGATTGACGACTACTTGTATGAGTTGCGGGAGGAGTCGGGTATAGGCCTAAGCTTGGATGATATGGATCTGATCGTCGAGAACTCCATCGACATTGCGAAGGCGAGGTATGCCTGATGGCCGAAGTCGCACTGCACTCAGTCCGGTACGGAGCGGAGACCATACACTTCGGCCTGAGGCATACCAACCGAAAGAGCCTTGCCATTAGCGTCCTGCCTGATTTGTCGGTCGCCGTTACAGCTCCGCACGACAGCCCGCTCGAGCTGATCAGGAAGAAGGTCAAGAAGCGTGCCCCATGGATACTCAAGCAGCAGGACTACTTCAAAGGTTATCTTCCAAAACAGCCGCCGCGTCGGTACGTCAGTGGAGAGACTCATCTTTACCTTGGCAAGCAATACCGCTTGAAGGTCTTCGAGTCCGACGTTGAAGCCGTGAAACTACGAGGCGGCTACATTCACGTTGGCGTTAATGACCGGAGTGATACCGGCCGTATCTCGTCTTTGCTTGATGGATGGCTGCTCTCGCACGCCCGCGCACAGTTCGAGCGCCGTCTCAAAGCCTGTTGGGAGCGCCTGCGGAAGCAGGGCATTCCTTATCCTAAGCTCCGACTGCGCCAGATGCAAAAACGCTGGGGCACCTGCACCCGCGAAGGCGTAATTTACCTGACCCCGAACTTGGTGAAAACCCCCGGTTCTTGCATCGACTATGTGATCACCCACGAACTTTGCCACTTGAAGCACTCTCACCACGGCAAAGCATTTTATGACATGTTGAGGCGAGTATTGCCGGACTGGGAGCAAAGGAAAACGAGGCTGGAAAAGGTGAATATTTAAGCAGCATAGAAACGAATGTGATGCAATCACCTCAGCGCTTAAGCAGCGCGGTCATAGAGATTATTAGGCCGGAAGGCGGGTTTACGAGCGACGCACCACCCGCGGTTAAGGGCTGAGATGCCGACGAAGGCTGATCGCATCATCAACCGGATACTGGATGCCCGTGGCGGTCGTCTTAACTCCAGCGTGTTCGGTGAGCGGATGAGGGGAGACAGTGAGCAGTGGAGGGTCGTCGAGCAGGTCTTCGAACTTCATTGTAAGCGGCTCGGCCTCAACCGGGGGCGGAGGTCTGAACGACGCGACGCTTTCCGCCGCCCGACCTCGCAGGGGTTGTTATTTGATCGTTGAGATAGGCACGTTCAAGGCGTAAACAGGCCGTCGCCCTCCCATGGCGCGGCGTCATTGGCTATGGGATCGTCACCTATAGTTCTTATTTGATGCGGCCATAGGATGTGTCTCACGATCTGCTAAAAGAGAGAGCTGCATCTGCCCGACCCCGCTCTCTTTTAGGCCTGACAACCTTCAGCTAATCACAAGATGTATCAGAACAGCCATAGCTGTCATCATGCCCACAGTTATGCTCCATTGCACGAAACTGAGGTGACTGCGGTTCCACCACTTCATAAGTGGGAAGGCCACTAGTAGAGCGGGGACTAAACCCACTCCGACTGTGGCAAACTGAGAAAGGCCGAGGTAATGACCAACCGCAATCCCACAAAGCTCCGTCACGGCTGCCAGCACCAAAACAGATAACAACTTTGACCGGGACATATTAACCTCCTATCGCCCCCGGCGAGCGCCCCAAGTGCAGCAATTCTTGCATTCTTTGGAAGTGGTCGCACCAACGCTTGCCACGCCTGCGTTCTCCAGGATGATTTTTCCGGTCAGCGCCTGCGAATACTCAATTCGCATCTTCCGGCCTTTCCTCTCGAAAACTTCAAATGCCGCACGAACATCTTTGTTTTTTTCTTTCAGTTTCTTAACCTGTTCGACTAGAAGCGGTCTCATAAATAGCACCTGAGCAAAATCTTGATGCAGCCGAGATGCACGAAGCCAAGATAATTTTCCGCGTAGCAGTCGAAGCGCATCGCAATGCGGCGGAAGTTCTGGAGCCATGCGTTCAGCCGCTCGACCTTCCAGCGACGACGGTAGCGACGCAAAGCCCTGCCGTCTTGCGTCGCAGGCTTCACGCGATTCGACTTGTGCGGCGCGATCATCTCAATGCCTTCTGCGGCAAGCTCTTGGTCGAGCGGGTCGGAGTCATAGGCGCGGTCGCCTACCAGCCTTCGTGGTGGCTCACGAGTGAAACGCGCTTGAAGAGTGTCTCGGACAAGGGTGATTTCATGCGGGCTAGCAGAGCTTGTGTCGGCGGCGACAGGAAGACCATGAAAGTCTGCCACCACCATGAGTTTCGTGCCTTTACCCCGCTTAGTCGCACCAACTCTGTGCCCCCTTTTTTCGCCACGATGAACGTGCCGTCGATCAAGCATTCCGAGAGGTCGAGGTCGCCGCGCGTGCGCAGGTCTTCGGCTAAGGCTTCGAGCACGCGCCGGAGGCTGCCGTCCCTGACCCCCTGCTGGAATCTTCTGTGGCAAGTCTGGTACGGCGGGAAGCGCGCGGGTAAATCTTTCCACCTCGCGCCTGAGCGCAATATCCAGAGGATGCCGTTCATCACTTCGCGGTTCTCTCGCCACGGTCTGCCTCGTCCGTCTTCCCGGATGGTAAGTTCCGGCAGATGTGGCTCGATGACCGCCCATTGTTCGTCAGTTAGTTCTTCGCCTCGTGCCATGCCGGAATGCTAGCACGGCTATTTATGAGACCGCTTCTAGCAACTTGGATTAATTACTCTGTATGCATGAAAAATTCTTTCGGAGGTGCCATCACTGCACTACCAATTAAATCGTAAAGACAATGTGTAATAGAAAAGCCCGCAAAGTGCGGGCTTTTCTACGGGAAAAATCAAATCCCTCAATTGGAAAAATCAAATCCCCGAAAGGGGAAAAATCAAATCCCTCTAAGACTACTGGCTGCCGCTTGAGAGTTTGCCGACGAGGGTGAAGAGGGGCATGTACATGGCGATGACGATGCCGCCGATGGTGACGCCGAGGAAGCCGATCATGGCGGGTTCGATGAGCGTGAGCATGTTGGCGATGGCGGTGTCTACTTCCTGTTCGTAGAAATCTGCGATCTTGCCGAGCATCGAGTCGAGCGCGCCGGTCTGTTCGCCGATGCCGACCATCTGCGCCACCATGTTGGGGAACACGTCGGTCGCTTTCAGTGGTTCGACGAAACTCTCGCCGCGTTCGACGCCCGTGCGGATGCCGCGGATCGCGTCTTCGATGATGACGTTGCCCGCGGTGCGCGCCGTGATTTCGAGCGATTGGAGAATGGGGACGCCGGAAGAGAGCAGCGTGGAGAGCGTGCGCGAGAAGCGCGCGATGGCGACCTTGCGCAGAACCGGCCCCATGATAGGCGTTTTCAGGAGCAGCCGGTCGGTGTTGCGGCGGCCGTTGATGGTCTTGCGGTAGGTTTTGATGGCGACGACCGTGGCGATGACGCCGACGAGGATGCAGAGGCCGCCCCACCCGGCGACGAAATCGCTGAAGGCGACGACGACGCGCGTCGGGAGGGGAAGTTTTTCACCGGGGCCTAAGAGGCCGAGGAAGATCGTCTGGAACTGCGGGATGACGAAGATGAGGATCGCGGCCACGACCAGACACGCGATCACGATGACCGCGGTCGGGTAGATCATGGCGGAGATCACGTCGCGGCGCAGCTTGACGATCTTTTCGATGAAGGTGGACAGGCGTTGCAGGATGATGTCGAGAATACCGCCCGTCTCGCCGGCCTCGATCATGTTGACGAAGAGTTGATCGAACACCTTCGGATGGCGCGACATGGCGACGGCCAGAGTCGATCCCTCTTCCACGTCTTGCCGGGTTTGCGTCAAGACCTGCTGAAAAAATTTGTTCTCCTGCTGGCTCGCCAGGATGTCGAGGCACTGCACGAGCGGCAGCCCGGCGTCGATCATCACGGAGAACTGGCGCGTGAAGATCGACAACTCTTTAGACTTCACTTTGCCGCGCCCGCTGAGCTTCGGCACGGCGATCTCGCGCCCCTTCTCCTTGACCGAGGTGAGCATGATCTGTTCGCGACGCAGCAGTTGCTTCAACACGTCGCGGCTGTCGGCGACGCGCTCGCCGACCATCACTTCGCCGAGTCGGTTGCGGCCTTTGAAGACGTAAGTGGGCATGGATGGAAAACTCCTAAGTTTCAGGTTTCAAGTGTCAGGTTTCAGGTCTGAGGTTTGAGGTTTTTGTCTTGAACTTGAAACCTGAAACTTGAAACCTGAAACCTTTTCTTATCTGGTGGGGCGTGCGCCGATAGGCCGCGCCTGGGCGTAGGGGCTGGGATGCGCGCCGGGACGCGCGGGCGGCGTGTTCGCGCCGTTCCCGCCGTTGAGGCCGGAGCCGTGTTCGATCAGGTCGCGCAGTTCGTCGGTATTCGACGAACGCTGCATGGCGAGTTCGAGCGAGATCAGGCGTTTGTGATAGAGCGTGGCGAGCGCCTGATTGAAAGTTTGCATGCCGTACTTTTCCTGACCCGTCTGCATCATCGAGTAGATTTGGTGAATCTTGTCTTCGCGGATCAGGTTGCGGATGGCGGCGTTGGGCACGAGGATTTCGAGCGCGGCGACGCGTCCCTGCCCGTTGGCCTTCGGCAACAAAGCCTGACACATGATGCCTTCGAGCACGAGCGAGAGCTGCGCGCGAATCTGCGCCTGCTGGTTGGAGGGGAAGACATCGATGATGCGGTTGATGGTCGAGGCGGCGGAGTTCGTGTGCAGCGTGGCGAACGTCAAGTGGCCGGTCTCGGCGATGCGCAGGGCGGATTCGATGGTTTCGAGGTCGCGCATTTCGCCGACGAGCACCACGTCCGGGTCTTGCCGGAGCGCGGTGCGCAACGCTTCGGCGAAGCCTTTGGTATCCGAGCCGACTTCGCGCTGGTTGACGAGGCACGACTTGTGGTTGTGCAGAAACTCGATGGGGTCTTCGATGGTCATGATGTGCTCATGACGTTCGCGGTTGATCTTGTCGATCATCGCGGCGAGCGTGGTGGATTTGCCGGAGCCGGTCGGGCCGGTGACGAGGATCAAGCCGCGCGGTTTGTCGCAGAGTTTGGTGACGACGGGCGGGAGGCCGAGGTTCTCGAAAGACCTGATCTCGTAGGGGATGGCGCGAAAGACGCAGCCGACCGCGCCGCGCTGGTTGAAGAGATTGGCGCGGAAGCGCGAGAGGCCGCGCACGCCGAAAGAGAAGTCGAGTTCGAGCGACTCCTCGAAGCGATGCTTCTGCGCGTCGGTGAGCACGCTGTAGGCGAGTTGCTTGGTGTCGGCGGAAGTGAGCGTCTTGAAGCCTTCGAGCGGCTTGAGTCCGCCGTCAACGCGCACCTGCGGGGGTGTGTTGGTGGTCAGATGTAAATCCGAGCCGCCCAACTCGATCAACTTCTTGAGCAGATCGGAGAGCGACAGTTGATCCGCCAGTGATGATTCGTTGGCTGCCATGTTTCTTAGTAGGCTCC
>DASQNL010000452.1:0-8988 GCA_035644995.1 Pyrinomonadaceae bacterium
CCAACGGCCGGAAGCCTCCGTGGCTCCGCCCGCACTCGCCTCGCCCGCCCCGTCGCCACGTCGCGCGGTCGCGCGGTCGCGCGGCCGCGCGACACTGTCGGTCATCACGTCGAGGCCGTCGTCCGTGATGCTCTGAACCCCTTGCAGCGTTTGGACGAATAGCTCCATGCCGTAGACGAAGACCGTCAGCGGCAGCATGAACATCTGACCGAAGAGGCGCGCCAGGTTCATCGAAGACTGATCGTTTTCGTCGCGCCCTGTCTCTCTCCCCGGCCGCCCGTTCATCGAACCCTCTCCCGTCTCCACGGAGCGCGTGTTCCCCTGTTGCGCGAACCCGTCGCGGCTCCGGCTTCTGCGTCGCATCTCGGTTTGCCTCTCTCCGGTCATCGCGCACGCCCCGCAGCCCGGAGCAGGAATGCCCCGCAGGCGATAAAGACGAAAGCGTTGATCCGGTTCGCCCAGACCTCCGCGACCAGCGCGGCCGTGATGCGTGGCAGCGCGAGGGCGACCGCCGCCAGCACGAGCAGCAGCGCGGTCGTGACGGCCGTGGAGTTTTTCTGCCGCTGGTGCGTGGCGGACTCCGGCACGTGCAATCTCACGCGCGCGCTCCCTTCGGAGGCGAGCGTCAACATCTGATCGAATCTTTGCGGCATCCCCATCATCAAGGCGGCATACTTGTCCATCTGGTTGCCGAACTGCCGGAGGCTCATCATCTCGCGCACCTCCTCCAGGCTCGCCAGCAGGCGCGTGTCTTGCAGCCCTTCCCGCAAAGGGTCTCGCTCAGGAAAGAGTCGTTGCGCCGACTGCGTGACGGTGAAGAGTCCTCTGTAAAAAGAGGGCAGGTGCGGCAGCGGCACGTAACCGCACTCGCCGCCCGCTCGCCAATGCACGACCAGATGCTCGACGAGGTGATTGATGTCGTCGTCGCGATGCCATTCGCTATCGCGGAAGGGGACGACCTGGCGGAAGCGGTGCCGCAACTCCTCGTCGTTCGTCGCCCCCTCGCTCCGCACTTCCCTGAGCAGACAGGAGCACGCGATGTCGGGGTTCTCCGAGGCGGTCGCGATCAGGTAGTTCTGGAGATTCGACTGCGACTCCGTGGGCAGGCCGGCGAAGAGTCCGCCCGTGAAGGCGATGCGCCTCTCGGAGAGGATGAAGACGTTCTCCGGAGTCGGGTCGGCCGGGAAGACGTGGCCGAGCAAGGCCTGCCGCAGCCAGACCGAACAGATGAGGCGCGCGAGGCTCGTCCGGTCGAAGCCGGCCGGGAGTCCGCCGCGCCCACGCGCTCCCGCCGCTCCGGGGAGACCTCCGGTCTGGTCTAGCCGGATGCCGATCAATTCCTCGACGGTCAACACCCCCGGCGCGCACAGCCCGCGATACACTTCCGGCACGCGCAGCATCTCAATCTCTTCCGCGTCCCGCGCCAACGTCTCGAACGCCTTCGCCTCGTGGGTGAAGTCCAACTGCTGACCGAGCGCGACGGTGAAGTCGGCCAACGCGCTGCGGAAGGAGCCGACGCCGCCGGGAGCCATAACGGCCAGCGCGCCTTCCAGCAGGGGCAGCAACTCAACGTCGAGCAGGAACGCCTGCTCCGTCTCCGGGCGAATGATCCTGACCTCGACGGGCGCGCCGTTCGGCAGGCTCGCGCGGTGCGCCTGATAGAGCAGGCGCGACTCGAAAGGCCGCTCCTCAAAGACCGGGAAAGCCTCTCCGGGCGGCGATCCGAGTTCGCGCCTGAACACGTCGCGCGCGATGGCGGGCGCGGCGGGGGGCGCGCGGTCGGGGATGGCGGCGAGTTCGAGACAATCGGAGGCGGGGAGCAGGTCAACGCGCGTCGCCAGGTAGCGACCGAAAGCGGAGAAGACGGGGCCGAGACCTTCGAGGGCGAGGCGGAGTTTGCGGCTGTGAGATTCTTCGATGCCCGCCACGCGCGCGACGCGCTGCGGCGCGCGCGCCAGCCCGCAGGCCGCGATGCGCGCCGACACCTCCTCCCGCCGCCTCTTCAGCGTCGAGCGGGTCGTCTTTGAAAATCCTTCCACTGCCATCGGCAAACTCATCCCTCCGGCGGCTTCCGCTTTCGCCGTCGCCGTCTCCCGCGCCGGGCGTCGCGCGCTCCGCTCACGCTAAGACCCTTGTTCGATCATCTTTAAATCCGCTTCGAGCGATTCTTTGCTGGCGTGGCCGCGGTAAATCTTGACGATGCGGTGCGAGCGGTCGAGGACGAGGGTGTAGGGGATGCCCACGCCGTTGAACTGCTGGAAAGTCTCCTCGTCGCCGACGAGCACCGGGTAGTTGATGCCCTGGCTCTCGGCGAAAGGCTTGATGGTTTCGAGTCCGGTCTCATCGAGCGCGATCCCGACGACCTTCGCCTTCGTGTTCGCCGCCACCTGCTTCAGTTCCGGAATTTCCGCCTTGCACTGCGTACACCAAGATGCCCAGAAGTTCAGCACCACGGCCTCGCCCTTGAGCGAATCCTTGTCTATCGTCTCGCCGCTCAGCGACTCAAGGGAGAAATCGGGGATCGTGTTGCCGACGACAACGTCTTCCGGCTTGACGGCCGACGCGCTCGCGCAGCCCGAGAGGCCGACGGCCGAGAGACCCATGACGGCGATTATCAACAGCGTTCTCATCTTGTTACTCCTCATACTTTTCATTCCTTCCGCCGCCGCCCGGCCGCGGCCTCCATCCCCGGCGCGCGGTTAACGCCCCGACCGGGCGGTTTCGCTTTCCAGCCGCCCGGCGAAGTCCGACAGCGACGGGTGATACTGGAACACTTCGCCGAGACGTTCGTGTCGTTGCAGCGCGGGGTGGACGCGGTACACGGCCTCTTGGCCGGGGCGTCGGACGAGCGCGTCCCACAATTCGTTCACGCGCCGGTCTGAAGGGTCAGGCCGGTGTTCGAGAAAGCGCGTGATGTAAATGTCGTCCGGGGTGATGTCGATGCCCATGATGAGCGTTGACATGACGCCGTTGACGAAGGCAGGCGTGCGCGCCACCTGCTCGCCCTGATTCCTGAGTAAATTCTCCATGATCTCCGGTTGCCGGACGTTGACGATGGTGGTCGCCCAGGTCAGCCCGGCGATCATGTTGAGCCGCGCCAGTTCGTGCGGGGCTTCCCGCTCGACGGCCAGCCAGGCCGACAGCAGGCCGGGCACGAAATAGATCGGCAGAAAATAGAGCGAGCGTCCGACGCCGTGCCAGAAGTAGCCGAGGGCGTGCGGCGCGATGTCGCGCAAGTGCGACTCCACCACCCCGACCATCTGCGGGTGCCAGAAGCGCGTCACCAGCCCCAGCGACTCGTAGGCCGCCCCTTCGTACCCGTCGCGTGCGTTGTCGTCCACGAGCGCGATGAACTCGGCGACCACGCGGCGGATTTCGCGTTCAGGCCGGTAGGGCGTGATCGTGTTCATCAGTTGTTGTGCGAAGCCCAAACCCATCCCGGCGTGCATCATCGTGAGACTCTTGGCGGGCAGCGCGTCAGCCCTCTCGTCTCTCAAGATGCCGCGGATGGGACGCCCCTTGCCCCAGAACGTCAGCGCGTAGAGGTGGCCTAGCCCCTCGACCGCCCACAAGTCCGGGTACGCGCCGAGCGCGTAAGCCTCATCCACGAGCCGCGCCAAGTCGAACTGCCGGTCGTCTTCGGAGATGTTCAGGAGCGAACTGACATGCTTGACGAGATTGAAGACCTCGTAGTTGTTCCTGAGTTCCTGCCAGGCGAGACGCGCGTTCTCGCCCGAAGAGAAGAGACGAAGCGTTTCCCGCGATTGCTCGGCGACATCCGAAGTCAGCCGGGAGATATAGCCGGGGCTGAAGGCGCGGAGCGTAAGGGCATCGAAGAAGAGGTTCGCGGCTCCGCGCTGCACCTCGTCGCCGATCTGGAACGCCCCGAAGATGAGGTCGTCGAACTGATTCTGGGCAGCCTGCCTGACCGAGTAGAAAGCATCGTTCGCCTGGCGCGTCGGCTGTTCGGGATCAGGCGGCGCCAGCAGGTTCACCGCCTGCTGGACGCCGAACAGCGACATTGCCCACGTGTAGCTGAGCGTTGACTTGGTTAATTCACGCATGGCTCAACTTCCCTCGACCCTTCCACGACGCGCCCCGCCCGCGTATCACGCGGGCGACTAGCGGCCGCCTCACCTCCCCGACGAGCGAGACGGCTGCGAAGGCATCGGCCCCCAGCCTTGCGACTGCCCGCCGGACGCACCCGATGATGAGTTTCTGCGCGCGTCGTCGTCGTCGTTGTTGTTGTCGCGTCTCGCGCCCGTGCGTGCGCCCTGCGTCGTCCGGTCGCCCGTCATCCGGTTACGAGAGTTGCGGTCGTCTCTCGTCCGGTCGTCTCTCGCCCGGTCGTCCCTCGTCCGGTTGCCCCTCATCCGGTCGCCGGTTGTCTGGTAGTCCGATGTCCGGTCGCTACCGCCGCCACTGACGGCGTCCGCGGTGGCGTAGGCTGCGCCTTCTATCGTCTGCCCGACGGCGTCAGCCGCGCGTCCCATCGCGCGAACTCCCTGCTCGACGGCGTCCGCCGTCTGTTGCCCCACGTCGTCCGTGGAGGCGTCGTACCTGTCTCCACGGCCGTACCTGTCGCCGCGCCCGTACTGCTGGTCGCCGCGCCCGTACTGCCGATCTCCACGGTCGTACTGGTTTCCACGACCGTACTGCCGATCTCCGCGGTCGTATTGATCTCCACGGTCGTACTGGTCGTCGCGGCTGTATTGATCGCCGCGGTTGTATTGATCGCCGCGGTCATACTGGTTTCCGCGGTCATAGCGATCTCTACGGCCGTAATTGTCGCCGCCGCCGCGTTGCGTCTGTGAACCCCAGCCGGCGGCTCCCTGACGCACGCCGTCCCTGCCCTGCGCCGCCTGCCCCATGGCGTCCGCCGTCTGACCCACCGCGCGCATCCCCTGCCTGAAGACTTCCGCCGATTGTTGCCCGACATCCGAGGACACTCTCGAACTGCCCCGGCCGCCGCCGCCGCCCCCCCGGTTGTTGCCGCCGCCACCGCTGCCCCCGCCGCGATTGGACATACCGAAGGTGAAGAGACTGCACGTCAGGTCAACCATTCCTCTTTGCAGGTTGTCGCCGGCACGGAAGGCTGCCCTCAGCGCGTCGCCAAACTCCTCCTCGGTCGCTTCCGTGACGTTATCGAAGGACTCCGCCGCCTTCGACGGGCGGAAGACGTTGACCATCTGCTGAACGCCGAACAGCGACATCGCCCACGAGTAGCTCATCATAGATTTAGTGAATTCACGCATGAGAAATCTCCTTGCTAAATTGCCTTGTCTCCCCACATGGCCTGCGACTCCGGGCGGACGCCCCGCCGGAGGCTCCTTCAAGCCAGCCGGCGAATCGTCCGCAGCAGTTGCGCCGCCGCCGCGCCGATCAACAACAGCTCCGCCGTGAGCAGGTTGATCCCGATCTGTAATTGCTCGCCCGTGACCGACATGGCGAGCGCAACCGTAAACACGACCGCGCCCAGTTGCACCGCCCTGCGCCGCAACGCGTCGTCCTCGCCGCCGCCTTCCCTGACGAGCGACGCCTGCGCCTCCAGTTCGCCCGCCGTCAACCGCTCGACAAAGTTGGCGGCGCGCAGCGGGCCGTCGCGCGCGATGCGCTCGCCGGAAATAGCCCAGCCCAGAATCGAGTCGTAGGTGAACATCTCCCGCCGCGCGCTCCAGCGCAGGTGGCTGTCGCAGACCGCCTGGAGGTGGCGACCCAGATCGAAGCTCGGGGCGAAGCGTGTGATGAGGCCGTCGATGGCGATGGCCGAGCGGATGTACTTGACCACGTCGCGCTCCGGCCAGACCCCCGTGCGGCGCGAGAGCCGGAGCATGTCGAGCATCACGAGGGTGAAGTTCTTGCGCAGCCGACGCTCTTTCCCGTCCGGTTCGTACCAGGTTTCGGAGAAGACCTTGAGACCCTCGCGGAAGCGCGCCGCGCTCGTCTCGGATTCGAGCACCGAAATTCTGAAGAACGCCTCGCACATGCCTTCGAGGTCGCCGCGGGTGTAGGCCAGCGTGAGCGCGACGAGGTTCTGGCGCGAGTACTGGCTGATGGTGCCGGTGATGCCGAAATCAATGTAGCCGACCGTGTTGCCCGGCAGGATGATGAGATTGGCCGGGTGCAGGTCGGCGTGGAACATGCCGTGGCGAAACACGTCGCCGAGGAAGTTGTCGATGATATGGCGCGCCATGCGGTCAGGCTCGAAGTCCATCGCCCGCAAGTGTTCGTAGACTCGCTCGTTGTCCGTCTCCAGCGCGCGCAGGTAGGCGAGCAACGTCTCGCCTTCGAAGAACTCGCTGACGAGCGTGCGGCGCGTCGTGAATTGCCAGAGCACTTCGGGGATGCGCTCATGGGCGTTGTCGCGGGCGTTGCGGCGCAGCCGCTCCATGTAGCGCGCCTCGTAGCGATAGTCCAGTTCTTCGTGAGTCCACGTCAGGAACTCGCTCATCGGCTCGATCAGCCAGTAGACGAAGCGCAGGCGCAGAGTCTTGATGATGCGGATCGTCGCCGCCATCAGGCGGATGTCGCCCGCGAAGTCTATCTGGACGTTCGGGCGTTGCACCTTGACGGCCAACTTGCGACCGCCGAGGCGGCCGATGTGCACCTGGCCGATGGAGGCGGTGGCGAGCGGCTCAACTTCAAACGACTCGAACATCTCCGCCGGCCGCGCCCCGAACTCTTCGACGAAGATGCGTTCCACTTCAGCCGAGGAGAAAGGCGTCACGCGGTCGAGCAGGTTGAACAGGGCGTTGCAGTATTCGAGCGAGATGATGTCGGGCTGGAGGGCGAGCATCTGGCCGAACTTGATGAACGTGCCGCCGATGTGTTCGAGCATCACGCGCAGACGCTCGGGGCCGCTGAGCCGCCCGACGTTCAGCCGGCGCGCCAGCCGCGGCCAGCAACGCCGCAGGCACGCGCCGGCCGCATGCGCCAGCGCGTGCCTGATGAAAACGTGGATGATGAACGCCAGACGACGCACGCTCAGCCAGAAGACCATCGTTTTACCCCCGGCCGACTCGCCTCTCCCCGGTACGCAATCTTCTCTTCATATCTCGACTCGTCCGCGCTCCCGCCCGTCTCGCCGAAGATCGAGCCGTAGAAGATCGACTTGCGGCGGCGCAGCATCTCCGCGATGGCCTCCTCCATCCGCGCTCTCACTTCGCGGCTGACGGCGCGCACCACGGCCGGGTCGTCGGCCGCTTCGGGCGGGTATCGGTCTTCGACGTGAATCGGCGACAAAAATTGCGTGTGCCACTTCGACGGGAGCGGCACGGGCGCGAGCGGCCACGTCGGCGTGATGGGGAAGAAAGGCCAATCGGTGAGCCGCTTCCACCAGCCCCAGTTGAGTTTTCCGATGATCGGGAAAATCTCCGCGCTCCCGACGGTGACGAAGGGAATGATCGGCGCGCGATGGCGCAACGCCATCTTGACGAACTCGTCGCGCCCGAACTTGCCGAGCCGGTAGGCGTCGCGGTAGAGCGAGAACGCGCCGCGGATGCCCTCCGGGTAGATGGAGAGAATTTCGTCGCGTTCAAGCACGCGGTCGGCGTTCTCCTGACAGGCGATGATGCCGCCGAGCTTCGTGTGAAAGTTGAAGAGGAAGGGAAACTTGATCAGCCCCGGATGGATCAGGAAGCGCGGGTAGCGTCCCAACTCGCGCGCGAGCAGGTGCAGGGTCATCACCGCGTCCCACGGCATGAAGCCGCGATGGACGCCCACCATCACCGCCCGCCCCTTGACGGGGACGTGCGCCAACCCTTCGACCTCCACGCGCCAGTAGCGGTCGTGCAGGAATTTGAAGAGGGTGCGCCCGTAGGCGTTGATGTAGCCTTTGTCCATCCCGAAGTCGTCGAACTCTTCGGCCTGACGCGGCGACGACGATGACGACAACGCGCCGCCCCTCTTCGACGAGCGAAACTCGAGCGCGACTTCCGCGCTCGTGCGCTGCGGCGCGAAGCCGAGTTCGCTTTTGATCTTCCGGTTCGAGACCGTCCACGAGTAGCGCACGTAATCGAGTTGTTCGATGGGATGGCAGAGACCGGCGCGCTTGATCCCGGTGCGTGCGAGACGCTGCAACGTGCGCGGGATGGGCAGGCGCGCCGCCCCCGCCAGGCGGAGCGCGCTGCGCAGCGAGACAACCCCGTCCGGCGCGACGTTGTAGACGCCGCGCGCGTTCCCTTCCACGGCGCAGCGAACGGCGGAGGCCAGGTCTTCGGGGCTGAGCAGTTGCAACGTCGGGTCGTGGCCGGGCAGCGTAACGGCCGCGCGCCCGCCGAGGAGCCGGCTGAAGTAGTCGCCGCCGCCCGGCCGGGGCGTCGCCGCCGGGCGCAGGATGACGAGCCGCGTCGCCTCGGAGTCGCCGGCCAGATAGAAGGCGGCCAGCGATTCCAATTCGAGCCAGCGGTTTGCGGAGGCCGGTTTCTCCTGCCGCAGCAGCACACGCGTTTCCTGTAGGAAACCGATGTTGTGGTGCGCCGCGCCGTAGACCGCCGCGCTCGACAGCAGGACGAAATGTTTGACGCCCGCGCGGGCGCATTCCTTGAAGATTGCTTCGGCGTCCGCCAGGTCGGGCACTTCGTGGCGACGCTTCAGCGGGGGCGGCGAGTAGACGACCGTGTCGATGTTCTGCTCGGAGAGGACGGCGACGCGGCCGCCGCTCAACAGCCCGCCGAAGCCGTCTTCTCCCGGCGGCGCGGGCTGGCACGTCTCGACGGACGGGCTTTCGCGCAGCCGCTCGACCAGCAAGTCCGCCAGCCCCTCCCGCTCGTCTATGACGACCACTCTGACCATCGTCTCCTCCTCCTCACTGTCGGCTCAGACCTGCCGACATGCACACACGACTTAGCGCGCCGCGACGGATTGCCCGCCGACGGGCGAAGACTGCCTGGCGGGCAGCCCCACGGCTTCCGCGCCCGCGCCCTCCGAGATGCGCACCACGCGGCGCGACCCGATGGCCTGCTCCCCGATCTTCTCGAACCGCTCGAC
>DASQNL010000453.1:0-2225 GCA_035644995.1 Pyrinomonadaceae bacterium
CGTATCCGCACTCCGGTCGCCGTTTCCCAGACTTCTAAGTCGTCTCTCCCTCTCGACGGGAGTGCAAAACTCGCTGCGGATAGTCCGCAAGCCGAAATCCGCATTCCGCTGATTACTCGACGGTGAGTCCCATGTTGAGCGCAGTGCCTTCGATGGTCTTGATCGCGCTCTCCAAACTCGTCGTGTTGAGATCGGGCATCTTCGCGCGCGCGATCTCTTCGATCTTATCGCGCGAGATCGTGCCGACCTTCTCTTTGTTCGGTTTGCCCGAACCCTTCGAGACGCCGGCCGCCTTCTTCAACAAATCGGCCGCGGGCGGCGTCTTCGTCTCGAAGGTGAACGAGCGGTCGGCGAACACGGTGATGACGACCGGGATTTTCATGTCCGGATCCATCTGCGCGGTCTTCGCGTTGAAGGCCTTGCAGAATTCCATGATGTTCACGCCGTGCTGGCCGAGCGCGGGGCCGATGGGCGGAGCCGGGTTGGCCTTCCCCGCCGGAACTTGCAACTTGATGTAGCCTGTAATCTTCTTTGCCATGATAATTAGCCGTTAGCCGTTAGCCGTTAGCTGTTAGCAAAAGCATGAAAGCTAAATGCTAATCGCTAAATGCTAATCGCTTCTTATTCGTCCTCGGTAAACGTTACCTTTTCCACGTCCAGAAAATTCAGTTCGACGGGCGTCGAGCGTCCGAAGATGGTGACGACCACCTTGAGCGTCGACTTGTCGGCATTGACCTCTTCGACTTTGCCGGTGAAGCTGGCGAAGGGGCCGCTCTTGATGCGCACCGTCTCGCCCGACGCATAGGTGAACTTCGGCTTCGGCTTCTCCTGCGCCTCCGTCACGTTATGCACGATCTGATCGACTTCCTGCGGCGTTAAGGGCGTCGGGTTCTGCCCGCCGACGAAGCCCGTCACTTTCGGCGTGGACTTGATGAGATGAAACACATTGTCGGGGATATGCCCGCGGTCGTCACATTCAATCTGCACGAGCACGTAGCCGGGGTAGAACATGCGCGACGACTCGACGCGCTTGTTGCCGCGCATCTCGACGACCGTCTCGGTCGGGACGAGCACTTCCGTGATCTCGGCCTGCAAATCGGTATCGCGGATACGCGCCTTGAGGCTGTCGCGCACTTTCTTCTCATGCCCCGAATAGGTGTGTAGGATGTACCACTGCTGCATCTTCTAAAACGTCCTCGCTCTCGACAAAAGAGCCTGTTCTACCCGGAAACTCGGGAGAACCTGTTTCCCCGTCCGAAAAATCTCAGCCGCCGAGGGCTTTGGTCAGCCCGTTGATGACGAGCGTCCAGCCTTTATCAATGAGCCACAGGTAAGTGGCGAAGAAGGCCACGGCGATGATCGTGATGATCGTGGTGTTCTGCACGTCCTTCAAAGTCGGCCACGAGACGCGCCGCATCTCCGAGCGGACATCGCTGCCGAAAGTCGTGATGCGCTCGAAGAACCCGGCGCGCGCGCCCGTCAAGCCGCGCTCACGCCGCGCCGCGCGCCCCTCCGGGCCTTCGCCGAAACGCGCCGCCCGCGGGGAAGCGTCTCCTTCCACGTCCGTCGAACCCGTGCGCCCCGGCGGAGGTGTCGGCTCTAGCGACGGCAACGATCTGTCGTCCGTGTTCTGTAACTCGTCGTCTTTTTGTCTCGCCAAGGGAGCTTACCTCTTTGTAAACGTGCTGACAGGGGTATCAGGATTTGAACCCGAACTTTCGGTTTTGGAGACCGACGTGCTAACCATTGACACTATACCCCTCCAAAAGGGATGAGGGCGGAAGGATGAGGGATGAAAGATAGCATTCAACCGATTGAGCGCTTCTCTTAATTCATCCCCCATCCCTCATCCTTCCGCCCTTATTTGGTTTCCTTGTGGCTTTTGTGGCAACGGCAGAAACGGCAGAACTTGCTGAACTCCAACCGTTCCGTCGTCGTCTTCTTATTCTTCGTCGTAACATAGTTACGATGCTTGCATTCCGTGCATTGCAACACAATATTATCGCGCGGCATAACTCACCTTCCCTGAAGAATGGGGACTAAATTGACTCTTAAGCCCCGAAATTTACTCAATAATATCGGTAATGGTGCCGGCGCCGACGGTTCTGCCGCCTTCTCTGATGGCGAAGCGCAACCCCTTCTCCATCGCAATGGGCGTGATCAACGTGATCTCCATCGCCACGTTGTCGCCCGGCATCACCATCTCCACGCCCTCCGGCAAGTTC
>DASQNL010000454.1:0-1639 GCA_035644995.1 Pyrinomonadaceae bacterium
AATCATAAGAACCGTCCGTGGTCAGTTGTCAGTTGTCAGTTGTCAGTTGTCAGTAGTTCTTGGTCGGTGGTCAGTTGTTCAGCTACGTCTTCGGCGACTCGCTGGGAAAGTCACATGCAACGGACAACTGACGACGGACTACTGACCATCTTCAAAGAAAACTCGCGGCAACTGCATGCCGTAAACTTTGAGGCGTTCGGCGAAGCGCGGGCGCACGCCCGTGGGGCGGAAGCGGCCGACGACGCGGCCGTCCTTGTCGATGCCTTTGCGCTCGAACATGAAAATTTCCTGCATCGTGATGGTGTCGCCTTCCATCCCTGTGATTTCGGAGATGGAGACGACGCGGCGCGTGCCGTCCGAGAGGCGCGCGGCCTGTATGACGAGGTTCAAGGCCGACGCGATCTGCTGGCGCATGGCGCGCTCGGAGAGTTTCATGCCGGTCATCTGGATCATGGTTTCGAGTCGCGCCAGCGCGTCGCGCGGGGTGTTGGCGTGAACGGTCGTGAGCGAACCGTCGTGGCCGGTGTTCATGGCTTGCAGCATGTCGATGGCCTCGCCGCCGCGCACCTCGCCGATGACGATGCGGTCGGGACGCATGCGCAGGGCGTTCTTGACGAGATCGCGTTGGGTAACTTCGCCGCGCCCCTCGATGTTGGCCGGGCGCGTTTCGAGGCGGACGACGTGCGGCTGCTGCAACTGTAGCTCCGCCGAGTCTTCAATCGTGACGATGCGCTGATCTTCGGGGATGTAGGCCGAGAGCGCGTTCAAGAGCGTGGTCTTCCCCGCGCCCGTGCCGCCGGAGATCAAAATGTTCAGGCGCGCGCCGACGCACATCTCGAACATGTCGGCGATGTCGGAGGTGAGCGCGCCGATCTCGATGAGCTTCGAGATGCGCAGGGGTTCCGCGCCGAAGCGGCGGATGGAGAGCACGGCGCCGTCTAAGGAGAGCGGCGGGATGATGGCATTGACGCGCGAACCGTCCGCGAGGCGCGCATCGACCATCGGCGAAGATTCGTCGATGCGGCGGCCGACGGACGAGACGATGCGCTCGATGACGCGCATGAGGTGTTCGTCGTCTTTGAAGGTGACGCTGGTGCGTTCGAGTTTGCCGCGCCGCTCGATGTAGATGTTCTGCGGCGAATTGACGAGGATGTCGGAGATGGTCGGGTCGGCGAGCAGGGGTTCGAGCGGCCCCAACCCGAACAACTCGTGCCGCACCTCTTCGACCAGACGCTCGCGGTCGCTCGTCGAGAGCGGCGTGTTCTCGACGGCGAGCAAGCCCTCGGCCAGCCGCGACACTTCGGCGCGCAGTTGGTCGGCGTCAAGCTGGCTGAGCTTCGTCAAGTCCATGCGGTTGATGATGGCGCGGTGCAGCCGCGACTTCATCTCCTGGAAGGTGTGCAGGCCGCCGCCGGAGGGCGTCTCGTCGCCGGGGCGCGCGCCGAGCGGCATCGCCGCCGGGTTGGTTTCCCTGATTAGTCTTTCGCGTAGTGACATGAGTTTTTCTTCGCCGTGCGTTCGGGGTTAAGGATTCAAGATTTCAAATTTGAGATTTCAAATTTGAGATTTCAAATCCAAGGTTTCAAATTCGAGGTTTCAAATCCAAGGTTTCAAATCCGAGGTTTCAAATTTGAGGTTT
>DASQNL010000455.1:0-4299 GCA_035644995.1 Pyrinomonadaceae bacterium
GGGCTGCTTCGTCTCCGCGCGTTTCGTCGTCGTCGCGGCCGTTGGCGCGGCGGCGGCAGTAGACTTGGCCGCCAGTTTCTTGCCCGGCTTCGTCGTCCGCGGCTTGCCCGCCTTCGACGGACGCTTGCCCTTCGCCAGAGCGGCCTCTTCGTCGCTCGACAAGAGCACGGTCACGTGATGAAAGTGACGACGCTCCTTGTAGGCTCGTCCCTGCGGCGCGGGGCGCATGCGGCGGCGATTCTTCGTCGGCCCCATGTCGATGAAACACGCCTTGACCCACAAATCGTCCGGGTCGATGGCGATGTTCGCCTTCTCCGCCGCCTCGGTGGCGTTCGCCACGGCCGAACGCAGGCACTTCTCGATGCCGTCGGCGGCGCGCTTGTTCGTGTATTGCAACACGGCCAACGCCTCGTTGATGTTCTTGCCGCGAATCATGTCAACCACGAGCCGCGCCTTTTGCGGCGACCCGCGTAGATATTTTGCACTCGCTCTTGCGTCCATCTCAATTCCTCAAGTGACGGGTGACAGGAGTAAGACGGTTTTTCAACTTGCCGCCTACCGCCTCTCACCTGGTCGCTATCTCGCTACTTTTCCGCCCTTCTCGGCCTTCGTCCCCGAATGGCCTTTGAAGGTGCGCGTCGGCGCAAACTCGCCGAGTTTGTGTCCGACCATGTTCTCCGTGACGTACACGGGCAGGTGGCGTTTGCCGTTATGCACGGCGAAAGTCAGGCCGACGAAATCCGGCGAGATCGTCGAACGACGCGACCAGGTTTTGATCGCGGGCGGCCGCGCGCCGCTCTCGCGAATCCGCTCCACCATCTTCAACAAATAGTCGTCAATGAACGGGCCTTTTTTAACTGAACGTGCCATAACGTTTCGCTTCGCTCCACTTTTAAGGGATGAGGGCGGAGGGATGAGGGATGAACAAGATAAGCTCGCGCTCTTTCATCCCACTTAATTCATCCCTCATCCCTCATCCTTCATCCCTTATTTGACTCTTCTATCGCGCACGATCATTTTCTGCGTGCGCTTGTTTGAACGCGTCTTGTAGCCGCGCGTCGGTTGTCCCCACGGGGTGACGGGATGGCGGCCGCCGCTGGTCTTGCCCTCGCCGCCGCCGTGCGGGTGATCCACCGGGTTCATCGCCACGCCGCGCACGTGCGGGCGGATGCCCTTCCAGCGCGAGCGTCCGGCCTTACCGAACGAAACGTTTTCGTGTTCGACGTTGCCGACCTGCCCCACCGTCGCCATGCACACGACGGGCACGCGCCGCACCTCGCCCGAAGGCATACGCAGTTGCGCGTAGTCGCCTTCTTTGGCGACGAGTTGCGCGAACGCTCCGGCCGAGCGCGCCATCTGGCCGCCTTTGCCGGGGCGCAGTTCGATGTTGTGAATCTGCGTGCCGAGCGGAATGTTGCGCAAAGGCAGGGCGTTGCCCGCCAGAATGTCCGCCTCGGGGCCGCTCATGATCGTCTTCCCGACTTCGATCCCGGCGGGCGCGAGGATGTAACGCTTTTCGCCGTCGAGATAGGTGATGAGCGCGATGTGCGCCGAGCGGTTCGGGTCGTACTCAAGCTGCGTGACGCGTCCGGGCACGCCCGTCTTGTCGCGCTTGAAATCGATGATGCGATAGAAACGCTTCGCGCCGCCGCCGCGACGACGCACGGTGATGTGCCCGTCGTTGTTGCGCCCGGAGATACGCGTCTTCTTCTCCAGCAGAGACTTCTCAGGCTCCGCGCCCTTCGTCAACTCATCGCGCGTCAGATACGTCTGGTACCGGCGCGCCGGTGATGTCGGTGTAAGTTTCTTGATTCCCATAGAACCTCAGAGGTTAGAGGTCAGAGGTCAGAGGTTAGTAAGAAGCAGTTTTTAACTGATCTCTGACCTCTAACCTCTAGCCTCTGCCTTTAGATTGCTTCGCCGTAATCGAGCGGCTTTTCGCCTTCTTTGAGCGTGACGTAGGCTTTCTTCCAGGAAGGCTTGCGTCCTTCGAAGCGACCGCGCCGCGCTTTCTTGCCCATGTAATTCATCGTGCGCACCGTGGCGACTTTCACGTCGAAAATCCGCTCGATGGCCGATTTGATCTCAGGCTTCGTGGCGTTTTTGTCCACGCGAAAGGTCAGCAGTTGCTTGCCGTCCTGCGTCTCTTCCTTCGCGACGAGCGCCTTCTCCGTGATCACGGGCGACTTGATGATGTCCCATACAGTTCGCATCTTTTACGCCGCCTCCTCTGTCGTATTCGCTTCCGCCGCCGCCGTCTCGCCGCCGTCGTTGTCATCGTCGTGCGCGCCCGTGCGCCGCTTCGGGTCGAGCATCTGGCTCAACTCTTCCGCCGCCGTGCGCGAGAGCACGAGCTTTTCGTGGTAGAGCAGATCGTAGATATTGAGACTGCGGCTCGTCGTGATCTTCGCGCGTTTGACGTTGCGCGAGGCGAGCAGCAGGTTGTCGTTGTCGTGCGAGTCAACGATGAGGGTTTTGCCTTCGAGGCCGAGCGTGCCGAGCGCGCCGACGAAGTCTCTGGTCTTCGCCTGCCCAAGCGTGAACTCGTCGAGCACGATGACGTTGCCCTCGCGCAGACGCTCCGACAAGGCCGAACGCAGCGCGCCGCGCCGCATCTTCTTCGGCAGATTGTGCGACCAGTCTCTCGCCTGCGGGCCGTGAGCGTTACCGCCGCCCTTCCAGAGCGGCGTGCGGATGCTCGCAACGCGCGCCCGCCCCGTGCCCTTCTGCTTCCAGAGCTTTCTGCCCGAACCCGACACGTCGCCGCGCGTCTTCGTGCCGACCGTGCCCGCGCGCGCCTTCGCCAAGTAAGCCTTGACGGCGGTATGCACCAGCCCCTCGTTGAAGTCCACGCCGAACACGGCATCGGACAGTTCGAGGTCGGCGACCTCTTCGTTCTTCAAATTGCGCACCTTCACGGTAGGCATAGCGTTTACTCCGTAAACCGATTGATCCATTTCTTCATTGAATCAATGGATCAATGAACCGATGAATCAATCCGGTTATTTCTTCTTCTGTCTGACAGACTTTTTGACGATCACGACCGTGCCGTTGGCGCCGGGCACCGCGCCGCGAATCATCAGCAAATTGTTTTCGGCGTCAACGCGCGCCACCGTCAAGCCCTTCACGGTGATGCGCACATCGCCCATGTGACCTGAGGAGCGCGTGCCCTTGATCACGCGCGAAGGATAGGCCGACTGGCCGATTGAACCCGGCGCGCGCACGTTCATCGACCCGTGCGATTCGGGGCCGCGTTTGAATTTGTGACGCTTCACCGTGCCCGCGAAACCGCGACCCTTGCTCTTGCCGATCACTTCAATCGAGTCGCCGTCGGCAAACTGCTCGCCGACGAGAACCTGGTCGCCCACGTTCACGCCCGCGTCGCCGTCGAGCCGAAACTCTTTCAGGACGCGCGTCGGGGGCGTGCCCGCGCCCGTCTTCTCGAAGTGGCCGCGCATCGGCTTGTTGACGTTCTTCAACTTCACGGGGCGTTCTTCGACGAGGCCGATCTGCACGGCGTCGTAGCCGTCCTTGCCCGCCGCCGATTTGGTCTGTATCACGACGCAAGGCCCCGCCTTAATGACCGTCACCGGAGTGACCGTGCCATCCTCGGCGAACAACTGCGTCATGCCAACTTTCTTACCGATGATTCCGTTAATCATCACTTACCTCAGGTTTCAAGTTTCAGGTTTCAAGTTTCAGGTCTGACGGGTTCTTTGTTCTTTAACTTGAAACCTGAAACCTGAAACTTGAAACTAATCGCTTTAGCGATCTCTGCCGAACGCTTTGATCTCGACATCCACGCCGGCGGGCAGGTCGAGTTTCATCAGCGCATCCACGGTCTGCGGGGTCGGGTCGAGAATGTCCATCAGACGCTTGTGCGTCCTGATCTCGAACTGCTCACGCGACTTTTTATCCACGTGCGGCGAACGCAACACCGTCCACTTGTTCTTGGAAGTGGGGAGCGGGATCGGCCCGGCCACGCGCGCGCCCGTGCGCTTGGCGGTCTCCACGATCTCGGAAGTGGATTGATCCAGCACCCGGTGATCGTAAGCCTTGAGTCTGATTCTGATCTTTTCGTTCAGCATACTTTAATGTCCGTCGTCCGCCGCCCTTCCTGCCCGCAGGCAAGAGGACAGCTATTCGATGATGTCAGTGATGGTGCCGGCGCCGACGGTTCTGCCGCCTTCTCTGATGGCGAAGCGCAACCCCTTCTCCATCGCAATGGGCGTGATCAACGTGATCTCCATCGCCACGTTGTCGCCCGGCATCACCATCTCCACGCCCTCCGGCAAGTTC
>DASQNL010000456.1:0-23986 GCA_035644995.1 Pyrinomonadaceae bacterium
CGCTCGCGTTCGGCGCGCACCGCGCGCCCGTGCGCGAGAAATTCATCGTAGATGCCGCGCTCCTCCGCATCGAACCGCGCGAAAATTTCCTCTTCGCCAAACTCCGCGCTCAAGGCTTCGTGCCGCGCGAGAATCTTCTCCACCTGCACGGGGTAATAGGCGAACAGCTCCGTCGCCGTGTCTATCGCCGGCAAGCCGCCGCCGATGACGACGGCGGGCAGCCGGACTTGCAGGTTCGCGAGCGCGTCGCGCTTGAACGCGCCGGTCAGTTGCAGAGCCATCAGAAAATCCGACGCCTTGCGAATACCGCGCATGAGGTTGTTGCGCATCTGGACGATGGTCGGCCGACCCGCGCCCGTCGCAATCGCGATGTGGTCGAAGCCCAAAGCCCAGGCGTCTTCGATGTCGAGCGTGCCGCCGAAGCGCACGCCGCCGTAGAAGCGAAAGCGCGACCGGCGCGCGAGCGCGAGGTGGATCATGGTCAGGAAATTCTTGTCCCAGCGCACCGTGATGCCATACTCGGAGACGCCGCCGAAGCCCGCGAGCACGCGTTCGTCGAGCGGCGACTCGATCCGCCTGATGTCGGCAACCGCTTGCGGCACGAGCCTTCCGCCGTCGCCGGTCAGCGCGGCGTTGAGCGGCTCGATCTTCAAACCGTCGATGCCGACGACGCCGAAGCCCTCGTTCAAGAGATAGTGCGCGAGCGTGTAACCGGCGGGGCCGAGGCCGACGACGAGCACGTTGCGCCCGTTGTAGGGAAGCGCGTGCGGGCGTTTGGCGTTGAGCGGATTCCAGCGCGTCAGGAGCGAGTAGATTTCAAAGCCGTAGGGCAACGCGAGCACGTCCGTCAGCACGCCCGTCTCGGCCTGCGGGATATTGACCGGCTCCTGCTTCTGGAAGATGCACGACTTCATGCAATCGTTGCAGATGCGATGACCCGTGCCGGGGCACATCGGATTGTCGATCATCACGATGGCGAGCGCGGCCAGCGAGTCGCCGTCGCGTTGCAGCACGTGCATCTCGGAAATCTTCTCGTCGAGCGGGCAGCCTTCGAGCGCGATGCCGAGCGGGTTGCGTTTCAAGGAGCCTTGCGAGTCGTGCAAGCCCTTCGAGCAGGAATCCTTGTCGCGCTCGTGGCAGTAGAGACAGTAGTGGACTTCGTCCAGCACCTCTCGCCGGGTGGCGCGGGCATCGGTCAGGCCGAAGCCGTCGCGGCGGCGCAGGTTTCGATCCAACCCGCGCATCCTCTCCGGCAACTCCGTGTCGTGACGCTCGATCTGCACGAGGTGTTCATAATTCAAAGGGTGCGGCACGCGAAAACTGACCCACCCGCCGACGCGCGCCTTCGCCGCCGCCTGCGTGCCGTGAACCGCCGCCCACGTCTCGACCAGACGCAGCGCAGACTTGACGAACGCCGCGTCCTCGTCCCGCGCTTCATTTTCGCCGGCGGCGATCTCGAATTCCTTGAGCGCACTTGCCGCCCCCGTCCGCGCCGCGCCCGCCCGCGCCGCGCCGACCTCATCGCGCAAGGCTCCGCCGCCGCCGCTTCCCTCGCCCGCCGCATCTCCCGCCGTCGCCGCCTTCATCAAACGCTCCTCCCAGGCGAGCAGCCGCACCGTCATGCGCGCGACGCCGAGTTCCGCGTCGGCCGCTTCGTGCGCGCCGGGGCGGATTGCGCTGAGGAGGCGTTCGAGCGCGTCGTGCAGGGCGTCGGCGTCGAAGGTAAGAGCCTTCTCCGGCGGCACGCGTTTGAGGGCGCGGCGCGAGATGAAAGTCTTAAATTGAAAGACGGCGTCCTGCTCCCGGATGCGCTCGGCGTGCGCCGCGCGTTCGGCCTCGACGTGGAACAAGCGCGCCACGAAACGCGACACGTGCGGCGCGGCGGCGATGAGCAATTCCGACTCGGCGCGCGTCCCCCGCACGTTCGCGCCGCGCGCACTCGTATATGCGGCGAGCGCGGCGGCGAGCGTGGCGTCGTCCTTTTGGAGTTCCGCGTAGAAGGCCGCGGTCAATCGGGCGAGGCGTTCCGGTTGAGAGAGGTCGCGGTAATGGAAACCGGCGATGCCGAGCGGGAAATCCGCGCCCGTTACGGCCTGGCCGCGCGCCGCCTCCGGCGCACCCGTGCTGCTGTCAAGAGAAATATCCGGCATAAGTTACAACTATGAATGCGGTGTCTGAAAAATATCAAAGGAGAGACTTGCAAGACCGGCGCAAAAATTTCACGGCGCGCCTGCGCCCCGCGCCTTTATAACGAATTATAGCACCGGCCGCGCGCGCGCCGGCAAAGACGCCCGCCCTCGACCCCGGCGGCGCGCTTGCCAACGGCGCGGAGGCAAACCTATAATCCAACGTCTTCGGGCGCTATGGTGTAATTGGTTAACACGCTGCCCTCTCAAGGCAGAGAGTACGCCCTTTTTCACGCCCAAAAATCCCATATCTTTACTTCTCATGGACACTTTCAAGGACACATTAACGTTTTTTAGCTTCTTCATCGTGTCGAGTTGAAGTTATGAGCCACATCATTAGAAGTGGCTCGCTCACGCATCATTCTACTCCTAATACTCATCAGGTAAGAGTAAGGTTGTTACCGACCTATCGACCTCTGTAACCACCCAAACCTTAATGCCGTTCTCTGTCTTGAACGCGCTGAAAATTCGCAGAGGTTTATCAACGCTGAAAAGGCTCTCCTTGTAATCTTCGTCCCATAGCTGGCCTTGCTCTAACATTGAGAACTATGAGCAGGGAGACCCAGACAGACCGCGAAAAGGTCAACAATTAAGAGTTCGAACTCTCTTCTTTAAATTACCTTATTGTTGCATTTTAGAGGCATATGATGCATAGTATAAGCGACAATGCGTTATTAATTCCATCATTTAAGCTTTTTTGACAGATTACTACTGTAGGACGATATCCATGCTTATTCGTTTCCGCGTCGCCAACCATCGCTCAATTTGCGATGAACAAGAACTTTCCTTTGTAGCTGCCAATTTAAAAGAATGGCCTGAAAATGTCGTTAATGTAGAAAAGTATGGTATCGAGTTGCTTCGGACTGTTGGTATTTATGGAGCAAATGCTTCTGGTAAATCAACAGTCCTTAAGGCTCTTAGCTTCATGCAGACAGCGGTTATGCATTCTCAGAGAAGTTGGGAACCTACTAGTGGCATACCTAGGGAGCCTTTTCTATTAAATCCAAATAAGACCCATGAGCCATCACTTTTCGAAGTTGATTTTCTGATTGAGGATATTCGCTACACTTACGGATTTGTCGTAACTTCAGAAAAAGTACTTGAAGAGTGGCTTTACGCCTATCCGCAAGGCAATAAGCAAAAATGGTTTGTTCGAGATTCTAGTGAATTTACTTTCAGCCGGTTTCTCTCAGGTGAGAATAAGGCAATTCAATCTCTAACTCGTGCTAATAGTCTCTTTCTTTCAGCGGCGGCACAAAACAATCATAGTCTATTACTTCCCATCTTTAAGTGGTTCTCTAATGGGATAAAGTTCGCCAGTGAGCATAGCCCTGAAATGCTTGAGTCTAGGGCTGCTAGTTCGTATCATTTATCCAAACACAAATCTGGAATTATTGAATTGTTGAAAAGTGCCGATTTAGGAATATCGGATATTGAGATTGAAGAGGAAGGCATGGAGGAGGAGGTAGCTAAAATCTTTGATATATTTTTCTCTGACAATCCTGACGAATTGAAAAGACTGAAAGGCTCAAAACTACAGCGTGCTTCATTCCAACATAGCATAAAGGGCAAAAAGAACAGTGTTTCATTTCCTTTTTCGGATGAATCGCGTGGAACTCAGGTACTTTTTTGTTTAGCTGGAGAGATAATCCAAACATTACATAAAGGAGAGATTCTTTGTGTTGATGAGCTCGATGCAAGTTTGCATCCTTTAATGGCGGTTGAATTGGTGAAACTCTTCAATGACCCTAGTAAGAATCCCAACAACGCCCAACTTCTTTTTAATACTCACGATACAAACATTCTTGAATATGGGAATTTGCGCAGAGACCAAATATGGTTTACAGAAAAGGATGTTAACGGCGCTACCCATTTGTATCCTTTGACCGACTATAAACCACGTAAGGAGGAAAACGTTAAACGCGGGTACATGCAAGGGCGCTATGGTGGCGTTCCTTTTATACGCACACCAGAAACATTATTTCAGGGTGAGGCTAATGGTAAATCGTAGATATCGTAATGAGCAGCGGCCATTACGCCGCCGCCGGCCTTTCCTTGAACCCCGCAAAAGAATCCTTATAGTCTGCGAGGGAAAAGTAACAGAGCCGCAATATTTTGAAGCCTTTAGTCAAGAGGAACGCAATCGCCTTGTAGACGTGGTCATTGACGATGCGAGTGGTGTCCCTAAAACTTTAGTCGAACGCGCTGTGCAGCGAAAAAAGAGGGCTGAGCAAGAGGCTAAACACGCCCGTGATGACAACTTGAAATATGATGAAGTGTGGTGTGTATTTGATGTTGACCAACATCCCAACTTGCCAGATGCGCGGCAGCAAGCCCGCGATAATGAAATCAAACTAGCAGTTTCTAATCCCTGTTTCGAATTGTGGCTGCTTCTTCATTTTTCTGAACAAACTGCTCATATCGAACGCCACGTAGCGGCGTCTTCTTTAAGGACTCATATCCGCGGATACCGTAAACACGTTCCGTTCGATAAATTGCGTTCAGGTTATGAAGATGCAGTACGTCGAGCTAAGTTGCTTGAGAGACGTGCAACAGACAGTGGAGATGAGAGTGGCAATCCCTCAACTAAGGTGTATTGCCTAACAGAACGCATCATACAAGTTAGTCAAGAAGCGCGCTCACCCTCAACATAGGAGCGTACCCGTTTTTTCGCCTTCATCGTCAATCTGCCGTAAGATGGTTTTGAGTATTTGCCGCGCTTCGGTTTTGTCTTTTGCCCGTCGCTTGACGTTCCGACGCTTCCCGCTCGAATCCATTACCGTAGTTCGCACATACCAACTTCCTTGCTTGTCTTGGTAAACATAACCGCTTCTTTCCTTCGCCATTTTTGTGTCTCCGGTTTCTGAGGACACTTTGAAAGCGTTTAGGTATCGTTTTGAAAGAGTTTGAGCCTTGTGATATGCTGATTTTGTTGAGTTTTACACGAGGCGCTATGGTGTAATTGGTTAACACGCTGCCCTCTCAAGGCAGAGAGTACGGGTTCGATCCCCGTTAGCGCTATGGAAAAAGGGAACGGCCGCCTGGCGTCAGGCGGCCGTTCCCTTTTTCGGTAGCGCACAGGTTGATGGCGCAAAGTTCGGGCGGTGGCGGTGGGGTTCAGTAAACGACTTCGCCGTAAGGCGTCAACTGGCCTGTGACTTGCGCTTTATCGCCGACGACGACAATCGCCATCTGTTCGCTCTTGAGATACTGGCGCGCCATGCGTTGCACGTCTTGCGGCGTGACGGCGAGGATGTTCTGCACGTAGTTGGTCAGGTAAGTGTCGGGCAGTTTGTGCAGGTCGAGGAAAGCGAGTTGGGAGATGATCCCGGCGCGCGAAGAGTTTTGGATGGTGAAGACGCCCGCGCGGTAGTTCTTGATGCCCTGCAATTCGGCCTCGGTGGGCGGTTCTTTTTGCAGCCGGTCGATTTCGTAGAAAATCTCTTTGAGCGAAGGGCCGGTGACGGCGGTCGTCACGTCGGCGACCTGCACCCAGTAGGCGTCGCGGTAGTGCGTCGAGATCGAACTGTTGGGCGAGTAGGTGTAGCCTTTCTGCTCGCGGATGTTCGAGGTGATGCGCGAAGCGAACGAGCCGCCGAGCAGCGAGTTGGTGACGGAGAGCGCGACGAAGTCCTTGTGGCTGGGGTCGACGACGGGCAGGCCGAGGTAGAGCGTGGACTGCGGCGCGCCGGGGCGGTCGATCAAATGAATCTTGCGCACGGAGACGGTCTTCGGGATGTTTTCGACCGCGCTCGTGCCGCGCGCCCACCCGCCGAAAGCCTGCGTGATGCTCCGGCGCATGGCGGCCGCGTCGAAGACTCCGGCCACGTAGATGTGCGTGCGCGCCGCGCTGAAGTTGTCCTGGTAGAACTTTCGCACGTCGGCGATGGTGAAGTTTCTGATCATCTCCTCGGTCGGGAAGATGCGGCCGTAGGGGTGATCGGCGTAGAGCAGTTTGCTGAAGCGTTCCTGCGCGATGGAGCCGGGCTGCGATCTCTGGATGCTCAGGTTGCGGATGAAATTGGCC
This sequence comes from Pyrinomonadaceae bacterium, assembly GCA_035644995.1. GTDB lineage: Bacteria > Acidobacteriota > Blastocatellia > Pyrinomonadales > Pyrinomonadaceae > JAIVJZ01. Next base: position 6,214 of record DASQNL010000456.1, read on the forward strand.
TTGAGGCGTTCCAGTTCCGAGGCGGGCAGCGCGGGACGCTGCAACACGTCGGCGATGAGCGCGACGAGTTGCGCGCCGGACTCGGAGAGCACGTCCGCGCTGACCGACGTTTGATCCGGGGTGACGCTGACGGAGAGGCTGCCGCCCATGCGCGCGGCCTCTTGCGCGACGGCTTCGCCGGAGCGCGTCGTCGTGCCCTCTTCCAACAAGTCTCCGGTGAGGTCGGCCAGCCACACCTGATTGGCCGACTCGTTGATGTTGCCCGCCGCGACAACCGCGCTGACCGTGACTTTAGGGATCAAGCCGTAAGGCACGAGCGTGACCCGCGCGCCGTTCTTGAGCGTGAAAGTTTCTTTGCGCGGCAGGGTGAAAGGCTTCGGCGTGCCGCCGGGGGGCGGCGTCTGCTTCTGCGCGGCGGCGCGGGGCGCGAAGGCCGAGAGCGTCGCAAAGAGGGCGACGGCGTTGACGAGGGCAAAAAACTTTTTCGAGTTCATGTCAAAATCTCCATTCGGGTCTACAGCCTGAGCGTCTGCCTTAGCTCCCGGCCTTCGGGTCGCTCGCGGGCTTCGGGACGATGGTGAGCACCGTGCGGTTGCCGGGGCGCAGGTATTCGCGCGCCGTGCGCTGGATGAGCTGCGGCGTCACTTTGCGAAACTCCGCTTCGAGCGTGTTGATGCGCGCGGGGTTGTCGTCAAAGAGCGCGAAGCTGGCGAGCAGGTCGGCGCGGCCGAAGCCGTTCAAATAGCCGAGCGTGTCGTAGAAGTTGGAACGCACTTTGGTCATGGCGCGGTCGAGCGTCTTTTGGTCAACCGGCTTGTCCTGCACGCCTTTGATCACGGCGTCCACGGCCGCCATGATCTCTGTGGGCTTCGTCTTCGCATCGTGGAAGAGGTAGCCGAGCCAGAGCATCGGGCCTTGATAGTTGTACATGTTGCCGAGCAGGTTCGTGCCGCCCGCGACCGTGTCGGTATAGGCGCGGCGTTGAACGAGTTCCTGATTGAGCAGGCTGTCCTGCCCCTGCACGAGCAACTGGTCGAGCACGCCCATCGCGTAATACTCAGGCGTGTTGCGCGGCGGCATGTGGTAGGCGAAGGAGAGCGCGGGCTGCTTGGCGAGCGCGTCCTGTTTGACGGCGTTGCGCTCGGTCTCCTGTCGCGGCTCGGTCAGGTCGGGCAGGGCGGGCAGTTTCGACGAGGGAATCCCGGCGAAATACTTTTCGATCATCCGGCGCGCTTCCAGTTCGTTGAAGTCGCCGACGATGACGAGCGCGGCATTGTTCGGCGCATAGTAGGTTTTGAAGAACTCACGCACCTCTTCGACCTTGGCGGCTTCGATGTCTTCGAGGTCGCCGTAGAAGTTGTGCGCGTTGTACCAGTTGGTGTTGGCATACTGCGGCATGTCGAGCCAGGGGAAGCCGCCGTAGGGCGCGTTCAAAACGTTGACCTTGACCTCGTTGCCGACGACGCCCTGCTGGTTCTTCAAATTCTCTTCCGTGATGTCGAGTCCGCGCATGCGGTCGGCCTCAGCCCACAAGCCCGTCTCCAGTTTGTGCGCGGGCATGATCTCGAAGTAGTTGGTGAAGTCGAAGCGGGTCGAGCCGTTCAAAATGCCGCCGTTCTGCTGGACGAGACGAATGAACTCCATCTTCCCCAAGTTCTGCGAGCCTTGAAACATCATGTGCTCGAAGAGATGCGCGAAGCCTGTGCGCTCGCGCGGCTCGATGCGAAAACCGATCTGATAATAGACGGCGATGGCGACCGTGGGCGAACTCGTGTCCTGCGAGAGCACGACCTTCAGGCCGTTCGGCAGTTTGTAATAAGTGACGGGCACGTTAAAGCTGTTCTTCGACGGCGCGGCGGCGGCTGTAGCCCTTCTCTTTTGCGCTTGCGCGGGTATGAGAGCCGAAAACGACAGCACAAGACCGAGAGCCGCGACGGAAAAGCGGCGGACGCGATTTCTCATGGAACCTCCAAACTCGAAACAGACTGGATGCAATTTTTGAGCGCACACGCCCGGCCGTCCGGGCGTCGCTACGAAATCCACTTGAATACTTTTGAGCGTTAAGACGAACTAAAGCAACCGCGTCGCCCCGGCGCGGCAGAGCCGCAACAGGCTCAGGCTTCCAGCGACGGCGTTAGCGGGCGTTGCCGGCTTCGCCGGTAACACACGGCCGGGCGGTTGAAAAAAAAGTGTCGCGCACATTTTACAGAAGCCCGTGTGCTAACGGAAAGCGGCGGCGCAAAGTTTCAAATGTCGGGAGGGCGGAACGCGGCGGCGGCGGATGGCGGGCGCGGAGGGGCGACAGATAACAGACGCGAAGCGGCGACTAGCAGGCGCGAAGCGGCGACAGGATAGTTACCTGCCGCCGCTTCTTCGCGTGCATCTCGCCGGGTTCTTGTCTTACAGCCGCGCGAGGGCGCGTTCGGCGAGCGTCTTGATCTTCTTCATGCGCTCCTCTTCTTTGTCCGTGCCGCCGATGCTGATGCGCAAGAGCGTGTCTTTTTTGAAAGCGTAGAGGGTGCTATTGGCGTTGGTGCTGATCCAGTAGGCTTCGTCGCCGATGCCTGAGACGGGTTTCGCCGGTTCGCCCGCCTGCGGTTTGCCCTGTTTCTTGCGCCGCTCGTTTTTCTGCTCGCGCTTGTCGAGCGCGGCGGCGAAGTTGGCCTTCCAGAACTCACGCACGCTCTGGCTGCTCGCGCCCTTCTGCGTCACTTCGAGGCTGACCGACTTGGTGAAGGTCTGCGTCGTGTAGAAGCAGGAGTTGACGGCGAAGTCCGTGCCGCTGCGCCGTGCGGGCTTCGACTCTCTGACCGCCTCGCCCTGCACGGCCTTGATGTCGTCCGAAGTGAGCAGAGCGCACACGTCGAAAGCGTTCGCGCCCGGAGCGGCGTCCGCGTTGTTGGCCGCGCCCGCGGGAGAAGGAGCGGCGGCGGCGGCGTTGGCGTTCGCGGCGTTCGGCGGCGAAGCGGTCTGTTTCGCGCCGGGCTGCTGCTGTTCCGCGCTGCCGGAACTCTGGTTGCAGCCGGACGAGGCCACGACGACGGCGAGGCACAGGGCGAAGATGAAATGTAGATGATGGCGCATGCCGGAATCTTCCTCCAATGATGTCGAATAGCTTTTAGAGACGCCTCGGCGAATGAACGGGCGGAACGTGCGCGTATCCTAACATCATTCAATCGCCGACGAGCAGTTCCGCGCGGGCGACGGCCGGGGCGGCGGCGGCGTCTTCTCGAACTTCGGATCAAAGATGGCTCGCGTCGCTCTCTTGCGGGGCGACGCGAGCCATGAGTTTGCTACTAAGGGCGCGGGCGACACGCGTCGCGCGGCCGCCTGCGTCCGTCAGAGCGTGAAGTTAATGACCCGCGCCGCGATTTGCCACGCGACGGACTCGAATTCGCCTTCGCGGACGAACCCGACCGAAGCCGACGACGACGCGCCTGAGCACGACTCGTTGCCGGAGAGGGTGTAAGTGCCGTCGCCCGTGATGTCGGAGGCGGTGGCCGCGTTGCGCACGCCCGCTTCGGGACGCACGAAGAACGAGCGCGCGTTCACGCCGTTCATGGTTTGCCCCGCCGTCAGGCCTTCGGCGTTGGCGGTCGGGAGCGTGATGGTGATCGTGCCGTTGGCGGCGTCGTAGTTGCCCTGCGCGACGCCGAGCTTGGTCGGCTGGTTGGTGTTCGGGCTGGGCACCGCGCTGCCGTCGAGCGGCGTGGCCGCGCCGAACTTGCCGTACTCGAACCTCACGTTGCCCTGTTCGTCCGACAACATCGCGACGTAGCGGCGGTCGAAGTTCGCGTCCGGCTGCCGGCTGTTCCAGATGACGAACCACTGGCTCGAAGGCGGCGCGGCACTGCCCGCCGTCGAAGGCGCGACCTTCAACGTGAAGACGAGCTTGTTCGCGCCCGCGCCGAGGTACGGTTCGGCGATGGAAAGCGACTTGATGTTGACGCGCGCGTCGGGCGGCGTGTTCTGCTGCGCGTCGAGATCGCCGCCCTCGTTGTTCACGTCGTTGACGACGAGAATGCCCGCGCCCTCGCACGCGCTCGCGGCGACCGCGCCCGACGGGTCGAACTCCTTGTACGCGCTTTCGCCGACGCTGTTAACGGCCGTCACGCGGTAGACCTGACCGGCCGCGTAGGCCGCATCGGTGAAGGTCGTGCCCGTCGCCGAGCCGAGCATCGTGACGGTCGCCCCGTCGCGGCGATAGACCTTGTAAGCCGTGATCGGTGAACCGCCGTTGTCGGGAGTTGACCATGAAAGGTTGACGGTCGAACCGCTGCGGCTGCCGGAGAGGGCGGGCGCGCCCGCCGCCGACGCCGTGGGCGGATCGAAGGCCGCGAACATCCGCTTGCCGCCGGACTGGCGCGCGATATACGCCTTCGCCGAGAACGAGTTGGGCGGGCCTTGCACGCACGCGCCGATGCAGCCGTCGTCGTAGCCGACGAGCACGCGGCCGCGCTTGTCAATCGTCGCGTCGAAGAAGTCGAGCATGTTGCGACCCGGATCGGCGTGGGTGATGCCGCCGCGCTGAATCGGATCGTTCGGCGTGGTGTTCGTCACCTGCCACGTCTTGCCGCCGTCGTAGGTGGTGGCGATGTAGAGATGCCAGATGCCGGGGAAGTTCACGTCCGTGTCGAGGCCGTCGGTGGTTGAGCCGTAGAAGGCGAAGGCCGCGCGCCCCGTGTTCACGCCGCCGTCTCCGGCAACCACGGCCGGGAAGGCGATCTTCTTGATGCCGAGCGCGGTGCCGATCTCCTGATCGTTCAGCCACGTCACGCCCTTGTCGTGCGTGACGGCGGCGCGGGCGCGGCCGTTGATGTCGCGGTAGCCGAAGTAGACGGACTTACCGTCCGAAGTGACGCCGACCGATGGATCCCAGTCTTGACCGAGACCCGCGCTCGTCGAAGTCGGCACGGGGCGAATCTTCCAGGAGACGCCGTTGTCTTCGGAAAGAATGAGCGCCTGCTTGCCGTTGTCGTGGAAGGGAAGCGAGCCGCCGCAGCCCTTGTTTGGGACGTAGGCCGTGCCGTCCGCGCCGATCTTGATGTGGCCGTGGAGGCCGACGCAATCGGCGAGCGTGAACATCGGCACGCTTGGGCCGAAGGTGATGCCGCCGTCGAGCGAGAGCGCGCACACGGCGTCGGCGATGGACTGCGAGCAGTACCAGACGCCGTGCGGGTAAGCCGGGTTGACGCCCGCCGGCACCGGCTTCGCGAACGGGCCGCCGCCGACCGTCTGGTGATCGATGCCGGAAGGCGCGCCCGAACCCGTCGAAGGCGTAAACGTGCGGCCGTCGTCGTCCGTGAACTCCATCGTCGAGCCGAGCGGCGTCAAGCCCAACTCCTGCGAGACGAAGGTGCGGCCGAGTTTCGAGTCGGTGAACAGGATCGGGTCGCCGAAGACGCGCGGGGCGTTGGCGACGACGAGGTTCGCCTGATCCCAAGTGACTTTGGCGGGCGACACCGAATCGTCGAAGGTGACGCGCAGCATGTAGGGCAGGAAGCCGCCGAAGTACGTGACCGTGCCGCCGTTCGGAATCAGCCCGCCGCTGTTGCCGAAGGTGCGCTCGGTCTTCCAGTTGACGCCGATTGACGGCTCGCCCGCGTCTTCCGCAACGCCCGCGGGCGCGGCGAAGATGTGGAAGCGCGCCGGGTCGCTGACGCCGCCGCCACCGCCGCCGATGGGCGTCGGGGTCGGGGTCGCCGAGACGAACGGGCACGAGGCCGCGCCCGCCATCGTGTAATTACCGCTGCCGGTGGAATCCACGTTGACGTTGAGGCCGGTGCCGAGCGCGCCGACGAGCACGCTGGTCGCGCCGCTGACCGCGCCGAGAGATTTACCCGCCGAGAGATCGACCTGCGCGCCCGTGAGCGTCTGACCCGTAGCGGCGGCGACGGGCTTGCGCAGCTTGTTCATGTTGAGCACGACCGTCAGCGTGTCGCCGTCGGCCGACATCGAACCGCCGTCGGCCGTGCCGACCGTGGAGTTGAGGTTGTTGCGCGACGTATCGACGAAGCCGTAGTTGTAAGAGATGCCGGTCGCGTTGGCGGTCGAGTTGTTCGCCACGGTGACGAAGTAAGTGGTGAACGTGTTATCGGCGTGCGTCGCGTTGAAGGCGACGCGCCACGAAGCGTTCGGCGTGACGGTCGAAGTCAAATCTCCGACCTTCATGGTGAAGACGAGTTGGCCGCCCGACGCCGGGTACTGCTCGGCGATGGAGACGGAGCGGATGTCCTGCGACTGATTTGTGTTCGGCGCGCCCGTCTGGTCGTTCGCCGCGTCGGTGACAACTTCGAGGCCGGGCACGATGCAGCGCGCGTCGCTCGTGGGCGTCGGCGTGGGCGTCGGCGTAGCTGTCGGCGTCGGCGTGGGCGTGGGCGTCGGCGTGGCGGTGGGCGTCGGCGTCGCGCCGCCGGCGCAGACGGCTTGGCCGGAGAAGGTGTATTCGTTGCTGGGAGTCGAATCAATGGTGCTGATCAAGCCCGTGCCGAGCGCGCCGATGAGGAGGCTCGTGCGGCCGTTGACGGCGACGATCTTCTTGCCCGCCGAGAGATCGACGGCCGCGCCGGAGAGCGTCGCGCCGCCCGTGCCGGCGACCGGCTTCTTGAGTTTATTGAGCGCGACCGTGATCCTGATGGTCTTCGTGGCCGCGTCGATGACGCCGTTGTCGGCCGCGCCGACGGACGTGTTGAGATTCTGGTTCGTCACATCGACGAAGCCGTAGTTGAAGGAGACGCCCGCCGGGTTGTCGAACGAGTTGTTATCCGCGCTGACGAAGTAGGTGGTCGAAGTGCCGTCGGCGTGCGTGGCGTTAAAGAGCGTCGTCCAACTCGCGTTCGGCGTGAGCAGGTTCGGGTCGAGTTGGTTGAGCTTCATCGTGACGACGAGTTGGCCGCCCGACGCCGGATACTGCTCGGCGATGGAGATGGATTCAAAGTCCTGCTGCTGGTTGGCGTTGGGCGCGCCGGTTTGGTCGCCCACGGCGTCGGTGATGATCTTCGCGCCGGGGAGGATACAGCCGTTGCCCTCGATGACGACGGGCGTCGGGGTCGGCGTGGGCGTCGTGCCGCTCGTGCCGCAATCGTCGGTGGCCGGGTCGAATTGTTTGAACAAACGACGGCCGCACGTTTGACGTGCGATGGTCGCCAACTTGGAACGCGAGCCGGAGGCGCTGGAACAATTGACGCAGCCGTCCGCGTAGCCGACGAGCACGCGCCCCTGTTTGTCCACCTGAATGTCCATGAAGTCGAGCAGGTTGCGGTCGCCTTTGGAGCAGGCTCCGACGCCGAAGCCCTCGGTGCAGATCGAGCCGCGCTGGACGGGATCGTTCGGCGTGGCGTTGACGACCGTCCAGGTCTTGCCGCGGTCGTAGGTGGTGGCGACGTAGAGATGCCAGACGCCCGCGTCGGTGTTGTCGGCGTCGGTCGTGCCGTGGAAGGCGAAGGCCGCGCGGTCGTCGTCTCCGGCGATGACGGTCGGGAAAGCGATGTTGCGGATGCCGTAGGGGATGCCGACGTTTTGGTCGTCAACCCACGTCTGCCCGCGGTCGTGCGAGACGGCGATGTGCGGCGTGCCGTCGCCGTTCTCGTAGCCGAAATAGACCGTGCCGCCGCTGCCGACGCCGACGGCCGGATCCCAGTCGCCGGGGATGCTGTCGTAGGTTGAGGTGGTCGCATCGGTGTCGGCCACGGTGCGCACAGCCCACGTGATGCCGTTGTCTTCGGAGACGACGACGGCCTGATTCGAATTGCACTGGCGGTGCGGGACATAGACCGTGCCGTCGGGCGCGACCTGCACGTGGCCGTGGATGCCGCCGCAAGTCAGAATCTGCATCGGGATGGTGGGGCCGTAGGTCAGGCCGCCGTCGTCGGAGCGCGCGCAGAAGGCCGTGACCAAATCCTGCGAGCAGTAGTAGACGGCGTTCGGGTAGACGGCCGTGCCGCCCGTGAGCGGCGCGTGATAGGGGCCGCCGCCGATGGTCTGGTGATCGACGCCGGAAGTGAGCGGGCCGCCCTCGTTCGGAATCCACGTCTCGCCGTCGTCGTCGGTCAGGGCCGAGAGGCTGTTGGTGCCGGCGAGTTGGGAGATGATGGTGCGGCCGGTCTGCCGGTCGGTGTAGAGAATGGGGTCGAGCGTGGTGAGCGAGGTCAGAAGGTAGCTCTTATCTTCCCACGTCGCGGTCGCGGGGCTCACGGCGTCGTTGAAGGTGACGCGCAGGGTTTCGAGCGAGGCGATGAACATCACCTTGCCCGTCTTCCAGTTGACGCCGAGGGTCGGCTCCGCGGCGTCCACGCCGAGACCGCCCGACGGTTGATAGTTGTGATAGCGCGGCGCGACGCCCGTTCCCTGATTGAAACGCCCCGTCTTCGACTCGACCGTGATCGCCATCGAGACGCTCTGCCCGAGCGGCGCAAACGGGATCACGCGAACCAGATAGGAACGCTTGACGGCCGGCAGCACGCCGACTTCCGGGTCGGCCGAACTGCCGATGGAGAGCACCTCTTCGCCCGCCGTGCCGTTCGCGTTGCGCAGGTAGATGCGATAGTCGAAATCGGCCGTGGCGTTCGGCCAAGACATGGCGACGCGCACCTGATGCGTGTCGAGGAGTCCGGCCGGCAGGTCAACGTCGAGCGCGTAATCGTCGCAGGGCGTCGCCGCGCTGCATTGGAGCGCGCCCGTGAAGCCCGTCACGTTCGGGACGTTGAACGGCCCCGCCGTGTAGCGGAGCGGGTTCGACGACGTATTGGCCGTCGTGAGCGTGCCGCTGGAAGGCGAAGCGGCGCGTCCGCCGTTCGCAAACAGCGCGGCGGCCACCACAACTACGGAGACCGATAGCAGCAACAGGCGAAAAAATTTCGTGGCGGTGAATCGTGTGGGCAGTGGACGAAACATGTTCATTCTCCTTCGGGCGTGGTGGCGTCGGTTTGTTTCCGGGGCTTACGAGTCGCGCTTGAGATCGTTCAGCTTTTCAGTTGCGAGGCCGTGCAAAGCTGCTTGTGAACGGGTACAGGATAGAGATGCGACTTGAGAAATTCTTGAGGAATAGTTGAGGACGGCGGAGCGGCGAAAAAAAAACGCGGAAAGCGGGCTTTTTCCGGGGAAATCGGCGGGGAATTATTTTGGACGCCCGGCGAAACCACCGCGCGCCGGGGCACGGACGGAGCCGCGGGCACGGGAGCGAAAAAAAAGGCGGGGACATGCCCCGCCCCTCGAAGTCGAGTTCGAGATAGCCCTGTTTAGGGGAAATGAAACTTTTAAGCCGCGTCTGCGGGCTGCCGCCTGCGCCGCCTGCGCGCGACGAGACCGGCCAGCCCCGTCGAGAGAAGCACGAGCGTCGCCGGTTCGGGCACGGCGGCGGGTGTCTCCGAGGCGTCGGAGATCGTGCCCGTGATGGCGCGCGCGAAGTTCGGCGTGATGCCGAGCACATCATTGACGGCCAGTGTGAACGCGCCCGTCGTGCCGTCGGCGCGCGTGAAGGAGAAGGTCTGCACGGGGTTATTGAAGCGAACGTTGACGCCGTAGCTCTGCGTCGGGCCGACGCGCTCGACGATGCCTGTGAGCGCGGCGGTGTAGGTCGCCATCTGCCCGCCCGCGATGCCGGTCGGCGCTTCAAAATTGATGACGAGCGTGAACGCGCTGCCGTTGTAATTATCCAGAGTCGGGTCGGCGGGCGGCGTGATGTAGAACGAGCCGAGGTTGTTGAAGTTCGTGCCCGCAGGACTCGCCGCCGCGCCGTTCAGAGTTCGCCCGCCGTTCACGGTCGTCGCGTCGAAACTCGAATTGATGTACTGCAAACCCATCAGCGTCGCGCCCGTCGTCGTGCCGCCGAGGTTCGTAAAACTGCCCGACGTTGTGCCTCTGACGGTTACTTCATCGGCGCGCGCCGCCGCGGCCGTGAACGCGACGAAACACAGAACCCCGACGCCGCAGAGAATATTTTTGCAGGACTTGCTGAATGATCTGGATTCGGATTTTTTCAACTTTCTCACCCACTTTTGATTCGATGATTTAAGCGGCGCGTCTTGCTCCGGCGCGGGCAGCGGCGGCGATGTCCGCCAGCGCGCTCTGGGCAAACAGGCGCAAGGCCAGCGGCATCGCGGGCGCGTGCGGGTCTACCTCCGGCGGCTCGACGGCGGGCGCGCCTTCGATGAGCAGAGAGGATTCCGCGTCGCAAAATTCGCACGCGGCGAGATGCGCGGCGACGCCGGGGCGCGCCAGAAATGAGAGCGTGTTCGCGCCGTAAGATTGAAGCGTGGCGGACGCGGGGCAACCGGGTTGTTTGGCAAAGCGGGGCATGGGAACTAACTCCTTTCGGCAACGGCGGAGGATTCAAGTTGCGAGGCCGCTCAAAGCGGCGCAGGCGCTTAACCGGGGTGACGGACGCGGAGAGAATTTTCGTGCGCGCCCGTCAGGGCGCGAGGCGGGCGCGCACGCGTTTCGTTTCTTCCGGGCTGCGGTCTATTCCTGCGGCGGCAGTGGTTCTTCCGCCTCGTCGCCGCCAACGTCGCCGCCTTTACCATTGCTGCGACGCTTGCGCACGTAAGAGGCGACGCCCGCCAGCCCCGTGCCGAGGAGCACCATCGTGGCAGGTTCGGGAACGGGTTCGGCCGTCGCGCTGAAAGAGACGTTGTCGATGAGCGGTTGACCGCCCGACAGCGTGGCGATGGCGACCGAAGCGATGTCCACGTCGGGCGAACTGAAGCCGACGAAGCTGAAGTTGGTGTACGACGGGTTTACGACTTCTATCGTGTGCGTATCGCCGTTGACGAGCGTGACGGTGATGCGATAGGACGCCGCGCTCGCGCCGGGAACTTGCGTCCCGTTGCTGCCTTTGAAGTCGAAGCCGATGGCGCGCATCGCCGACGACGGCGTGATCAAGAGGGTGTCGACGTTGAAGTCCGCGCCCGACGCGTTGACGAACAGCGCGTTGTTATCGGGACTCAAGCCGAAGTTCGGGTTTGCGCCGGAGACGATGCCGACGCCGCACCCGCCGCACGTCGGCGCGCCCGTGCCGGTGAAAGCAAAGTTCAGCCCCGTGACCGAGATCGAGTTGGCATAGGTGGCCGTGGGCGCGGAGCTTTGGAAATCGACGGTCGTGTTGGTCGGAGCGACGGCGTTGAAACTGGTGCGGTCAAAGAAGGTCGGCAGGACGACCGTGTCGGCCTGAGCCGCCGGAACGCACGCGAAGCCAAACAGTATGAGCGTGGCGCAGGCCAGCAGAATTTGGTTGAAACGAAACATGTTCTTGTACTCTCCTTAAAATGTCGGCGTCATTCGCGCTCTGTGAAAGGGTGGAACGCCGGGCTGCGAGGCGAAGGGCTAACGGCGCTTGTTCAATCCTTGATTCGGTCGAGCGACTAGCGGAACGCGCGCAGTTTAGAGAGGCGGCTTGAGAAATACTTGAGGCGATTCGGAAGCGGCTTGAGGAATACTTGAGGCGGGGAAGACAAACGATGAACGATGAACGCGAAACGCTGAATGATGAACGCGGGACGACGAACGATGAACGATGAACGCGGGACGATGAACGATGAACGCGAAACGCGGAATGGAAGATAAGTTGCTTCCATTTCCGCGTTCCGGCTTCCGCGTTTTGTTGGAAGCTGTTTGGAAAGTCCCGTCAGGGACGATTGATAATAGCCCGGCGCTTTAGTGCCGGGAATGGGTTGAAGAATAATGAGTGAGTCCCGGAGGGACGATTGAATGTTCATCACGATTCAATCGTCCCTCCGGGACTCAAGTATAAAGACACATCAACTCTCCCCGGCCATCAATAGCCGGGCTATGATCAATTGTCCCTTCGGGACAACAGCAACGTTAGTTTTCAAACCGCTTCTTAGAAGCGATAGCGGTAGCGCGCCGTGATGCTGCGCCCCGGCCCATCGACGCCCCAACCGGGCGCGCGGTGGCTCTTGTCGCCGATGTTCTCGAAGTCGAAAGTGATCTCCTGCGATTCGTTGAAGCGGTAGCCGCCGCGCAGGTTGAAGAGGCCGTAGCCGGGGATGGCCGTGAAAAGCGGGACGGCCGTCTGATCGTTAACGATGCGGACGCCGCCCACCGTCGCCCCGATGGGCAGGAGGCGATCCTGCACCTGCTTGAGCGTCTCGCCCGTGGCGACGAGCGTGCCGCCGGCGGTCAGGCATTGGCCGTTCGCGCCGGGCGTCGTGAGGCCGCGCACGCACGCGCCGCGCCGGAAGAAATTCTGGATGTTGGCGCGCGTGCGCGCCGCGCCCGTGCGGCGGTCGGTGAGATCGAGAGTCGAGAGCCTGTCCTGCCGCCCGGCGAGCGTGGCGTAGGCTTCGACCCAGTAGCTTTTGCGGGCGGGCTGATAGCGCAGGCGCAGAAAACCCATCTGCGGCGGGATGCCGCCGCCGCCGAGATTGGGCGCATCGCCCGTCCGGCGATCCGCCGCGTGGACGTAACTGTAGTTGCCGCCAAAGAGCCACTCGTCCGTGAAGCCGTAATCAATTTCGTACTCGAACCCTCTCAGGCGCGTGTCGGCGAAGTTCGCCTGCACGAGCACGGGCGAGGTCGAGGCCGCGACGAAGACCGCGCCGTTCGCGTTTTGCCCCTCGATGGTCTGGCTGCCGAGACGACGCCCCGTCGCGCCCTGCGGCAGGATAAGCGTCTGGCGCACGATGCTGTCGGCGTAGTCAACGACGAAGCCGACGAGTTCCGTATCGAAGCGGCCGCGACGAAAGCGCAGGCCGAGTTCGTAGTTGTTGCTCGTCTCGGAGCGGAGCGGCGAGACGGCGATGCCCGACGAGACGGCGCTCGCGTCGGCGGTCGTGCCGACGGTCGCGCCGAGGCCGGCGATGTCGGCTGTCGAAACCTGAAAGCCGACGCCGACGAGGCCGAGCGAGCCGAGGTTGGTGATGTTCGGCGAGCGGAAGCCGTGGCTGTAGTTGAAGGCGAGGTTGAGGCCATCGGTTAAAGTCGCCACCGCGCCGATGCGCCCGGACAAATCGGCAACGCGCAGCGAGTCGTCGGGAAAGAGCGGCTGACCGCCCACGAGCGGGCTGTTCGAGGCGCGCGAGCGATACGAGCCGACGTTGTAGCGCAACGCGCCGCTCAGGCGCAGGCGTTTTTGGATCAGTTCGTGCGCGTCTTGCACGTAGAGGCCGCCGAGGATGTAGCGCGCCCCGTTCGGCACGCGCGGGCGCGTGAGCGTCACCGTGCCCGCTTGCGGGTCGGCGAGCGAGGTCGGCTGAAAGGTGAACGACGGCGCATCGACGCGGTCGCGGTAGAGGTCGCCGCCGAAGACGAAGCTGTTCCGCTGGCTCAACTGCTTGTCCATGAAGAAGCTGAAGCCGACGGTGCTCGTGCGTTCCTTATCGTGCGTGACGGCGGCGAGCGGGTTGCCCTGCCCGCCCTGATTGACGCGCTCCTCGCGCTGGCTGTTGAAGGAAAGGGTGGCGGAGAGGTTGTCGAAGAAGCCGAAGCCCTGTTTGAGATAACGGACGTAGCCGAAATCGAGCATCAGGTTGCGCAGGTCGGCGATGAGATTGCCGTCGCCGCCGAGCGTCTGGTCGTAACGCTTGCCGCCGTCCTGCTGGCCGCGCTGGTAGCGAAAGATAAACTGCTGGTCGTCTGTCGGCGCGTAGTTGAGGTGGAGCGTGCCGCCGTATTGCGTGAAGGCCGTGTCGGTCAGGCGCGTCTCGCCCGTGATGTTCGAGGGCAGGCCGAGGAAGCGCGTGATGGCCGAATGGCTGTCGATGCCGCCGCCCGGCCGGAGCGTGTTCGCGCGGCGACCCATGACGTTAGCCAGCAGGCCGAAACGCTTCGTGCCGTAGGTGACGAGCGCGTTCGAGCCGTAGGAGAGGTCTGCGCTCGTGAAGAAGTTGTTGAACTCGCCGTGCCACTCCGGGCGGTCGAAGCCGAACTCCGGCTGGCGCGAAACGAGTTGGACGGTTCCGCCGAGACCGTCCGAGCCGTACTGCGCGGTGTTCGGCCCGCGCAAGACTTCGACGGCGCGAAGGCTCGTCGGGTCGTTCAAGTTGAAGAAGGTGTTGATGCCGCCGCGCTGCGTCGAGTTCGTGTAGCGCACGCCGTCCACGTAGACGCCGACTTCCGTCAAACCGCGCACGAGCACCGAGCCGATGGTGGGGCTGGTGCGCTGGAGCGACACGCCGACCTCCTCGTCGGCCACCTGCGCCAGCACGGCCGTCGCGCGCTGCGCGATACTCTGCTCGGAGATGACATTGACGGATTGCGGGACGCGCGCCCTGTCTGCCGCGATGCCCGTCTCCGCCGTGACGGTGATCTCCTCGGCGAGCGCGTTCACTTCGAGCACGACGGCCACTTCGGTCGCCTCGCCCGGCGACACTTTCGCGGCCAGGCGGCGATTGTCGAAACCCCGCCCCGTGATGCGCACTTCATAGCTCCCGGCCGACACGCCCGCGAAATTGAAACGCCCCTCGGCATCCGTCTCGGTCGTGCCCAAGACGGCCTGCTGCGCGCTGACGAGAAACACCTTCGCCCCCGGCACGTTCGCCCCGGACGAATCCTTGACCGTGCCGGAGAGCGTGCCGCGCCCGTCCTGCTGCGGAGGCCGAACCCTACCTCCCCCTCCTCCCGCGCCCGCCGCCGCCGCCGAAGTGAACAACAACAGGCTGATGAGGAGGAGAAGCAAACCCCGCCTCGAAAACTTCTTCCGCTGATTCATCGTGTAAAATTCCTTTACCCCGGCACGCCTGAAACCTTCATCGAGTCCTCACGAGTTGTTCGAAAGACGGCGAACTCGGACGCGGCGGCCACCCGGATTTGAAGATGACGCAATGATAGCCCGAAAGCGGCGCACAAGCTAAGAGCGCTTGCACGCGCCGTTCCGGTGAGACGGAGCGCGCGAATGGCGCGGGCACAAAAAAAGTTGGCCGCCGGCGTCCCCCAACGCCGGCGGCCAACATTTGCGAAGAAGCGCGAAAACCGTCATGCCCCTTTTGCTGACGCGCAATGTATGACGGCCTCTCGCCTGAGATGCAGCGTTCGTCTGCGCCCGCCCGTCGATGACCCGAGCCTATGGGTGTCCACCGGAACGGCTCAGACGCTCGCTCGCGCATCTCTTTCCTCGCAAAACTCTTTTCGACGGTCGCTTCAAGTCTCCGTCGAAACTGTTGCCAATATAAGAAACAGACTTGAGGAAAACTTGAGGCGCGCGGCGATGCGGGCGCGAAAATCGACAAAACCCCTGTTAAAATGCGGCTGAAATTTTTTGCGGCAAAAAATTCGGGGAGCCGTCCGGCAATTCTCACCCCGCGTCGTCTCGCCTTGCCGTGGACATCGCTCGCGGCCGGTCGGCATTTCCACCGCCGGACGCGCGTGAGTTTCTTCCAGCCCACCCTCAGAGCGCATACCAAATAGTGCTGCGGCTGCACTATCTCGGTTGAGAGTTCGGGCGCGGTTATCCGATTTCCCGGAAAAACGACATGTCAGGCTCGCTCCTGCCGCTTCGCCCCGGCGTGGGCACGCGCCTTGCTTCGGCGCACGTCTACCAAGGTTGAAGAAGCCCTCGCACAGCTTTTCTCGCCGGACGCTCCCATGAAGTGTAACGCTCGCTTCGGCGCACGCGTCTATGGCCGGGGAAATTTCTCTCTTGTCCCATCCGGTTGCAAAAAGGAGTCAGCGCCATGCGCTACAATAAAATGCCCCTGTCACTCGCCGTCCTCTCTCTCCTTTTCACATTTCTGGCCGCGACCCCGAACCTCTTCGCCGCCGCCGCCGCTCACACGACCGCCGCGCCGCTCGATGAGGAACTCGACGACACGGGCTACGAAGAGACCGCGCGCGTCGTGCGCGTCAGCATGCTCAGCGGCGACGTGAGTCTGCGCCGCGCGGGGAACAAAGAGTGGGAGAAGGTCACTTTGAACCTCCCGCTCGTCGAAGGCGACCGCCTGGCGACGGGCGCGGGCGCACGCGTCGAGATTCAAATCGACGCGCGCAACTTCGTGCGCCTCGGCGAATACACGACGCTCGACATCATGACGCTGCGCGAAGAAGGCATCGCGCTCAGTCTGCCCGAAGGCACGGCCACGCTGCGCCTCGCGCGCTTCAACCACGAACGCGAGTATTTCGAGATCGACGCGCCGAAGACGACGCTGGCCGCCGAGCAGAAAGGCTCCTACCGCCTCGACGTGTCGCCGAGCGGCAACGTCCGCGCGACCGTGCGCGACGGCGGCCGCGCCCGTCTCTACTCCGAAACTTCCGGCTTCACCCTGCGCGACGGCCGCAGCGCGGAACTCGTCTCCGACAATTCCGACGCCGACGGCGACTGGGAACTCTCCGCCGCGCACTCCGCCGACGATTGGGACGCCTGGGTTGGCGAGCGCGAACGCTACCTCGCCGCGCGCCTGCGCCACAACGACCGCGACCGCTACTACGACAGCTCCATCTGGGGCGCGGAAGAACTCGACGTTTACGGCGATTGGATCAACACGGGCGAGTATGGCTACGTGTGGCGTCCGCACGTCACGGTCATCAACAACTATCACGACTGGGCGCCCTATCGTCATGGCAGTTGGCGTTGGGTGCCGCCTTACGGCTGGACGTGGGTGGGCGACGAATCGTGGGGTTGGGCGCCCTATCACTACGGGCGTTGGGTCTACGTGAACAACTACTGGTGTTGGGCGCCGCGCGGCTACGCGCACTACGGCCGCCGCAGTTGGTGGCGACCCGCGCTCGTCGCCTTCGTCAGCATCGGCGGCAGCTACGGCGAGAACGTCTGCTGGTATCCGCTCGGCTATCACCAGCGCGACCCGCGCTCGAATTTCTACCGCCGCTTCCGCGACCGCGCGCTCGAACAGCAGCGCATCGCCAATCTGAATCGCGTCAACCCAATCTACCAGCGCGCCGTGACGACGCAGCCCGCGCGCGAATTCGGCAAGGGACGCCCGCACGCGGCGACGAAGGAATTCGCCCTGCGCGCCATCTCGGCCGAGCCGGTGCGCGGCACTCTGCCGATTCGCCCGGTCAATTCCAACCTCGTCGCGGGCGGCAACAGCCAAACTCCGTTCACGCGCGACCGCACGAAGGGCGGCGCGCTCGTCATACGTAATCCGGGCGATGCGGCCACGGGCGTTTCGGCCGAACGCAAGACGGGCGCAGCCCTGCGCCGCCCCGGTTTCGCGCTCGACGAAGAACTGCGGCGCGGCCGCATCTACAACAACCGCGAGCCGCGCAAAATCCAGAAGGGCGTCGGCGGCGACGATAGCACGCGCATCGGCGGCGACGGCGGCGAGCGCGGCAACGGCAGGACGGTCGGCGACAACAACGGCGAACGCGGCACGGGCGCGGTGGCGCGACCCGCGCGCCCCATCCGCCTCCCCGGCACGCGCGACGGCGACGGCGGCGACGGCGCCATGGGCGTGCCCGCTATGAAGCGTCCCATCCGCCCCGCCGACCCGGACGCAGGGACGTTCCGCCCGCGCCCCGACATCAACGACGGCGAGCGTCCCAATCGCAAAGTGAAGCCCGCCGAGCGTCCGAACGACGACCACAACGTGGCGCAACCCGATTCTCGCCCGGCGCGGCCGCCGCGTAGCGAACCGCGCGAGGAACGACCCAGACCGGCGGAGCGCGAGCGTCCCGCGCCGGAGGTTTATCGCACGCGGCCGGTGGAGCGCGAGGATCGAAAGCCGCAACGCGAAGAGAGGCCGGAGCCGCGCCACGAAGAACGCCCCGCGCCGCGCGAAGAACGCTCCGCGCCGCGTGAGGAGCGTTCAGCCCCCCGTGAGGAACGCTCCGCGCCGCCGCCGCCCCCGCGCGAGGAACGCCCCGC
>DASQNL010000457.1:0-10953 GCA_035644995.1 Pyrinomonadaceae bacterium
ATACTCCACGCGCCCGAATCGGAAGAGGTGCGCGGGAAGGTCAGACGCGAAGTGGCCGAACTCGCCTCGCGTTTTCCGCTCTACCCGAACCGCCTGCGACACAACGCGCCCCCGGAAGTCGAAGCGATGGGCGCGGATTAAACTGCCCGTCCGCGCGCTGGCGCGACAAATCGGTTCACGACAGCTTAAACGTAACATCAAAGCCTACCTGAGACAGTTCACGGAGCACGAGCGACTGCGGGCGACGCTGCTGCGCCTCTGCGGCGCAATCGTCGCGCTTGCGCCCTTCTACCTGTTCGCGCGCGCGGCGGCAGCGTGGACGCCGCACCCCGTCTACTTCCCCGACGATGCCTTCTACGCGCGCCTCTGCCTGCCCGACGGTCTCGCGCTCTACTGGCACGACTTCGGCCTCTATCGCCTGCTCCCCGTCCTGCCCTACGCCCTCTTGAACCGCACGGTGATGCGCGCCGGACTCTCGCCCGCGCTCCTCAGTTTGACCGCCGCCGGACTCGCCACGTTCGTCTTTGTGTGGGCTGGCCTCCGCGCGGGTCTCTCCATGCGACGCGGCGCGCTGCTGGCCGGGGTGTTGCTCGGCTCGCCCGTTTTGCTCGAAACGGTCAACTTCTGGTCGGGCACGTTGAACTACACGCTCGTGCTGCTGCTCGTCTCGTTGCAACTGCGCGCGGGCGTGTGGGCGCGGCGCGCGACCGCCGAGCCGTCGCAGGGTTTTGCGGGCGAACTGCCGAGGGGCTTGATCGTGACGGGCGGCGGCGCGCTCCTGTCCCTGCTGACTTACGAAATCGCTTTGCCGTTCGTCCTCGCGTCGGGCGCGTTTTACGTGCGCGGGTGGGCGCGCCGGGCGGCGATTGTCGGCCTCGCGTGCGTCGCGCTCATCGCGCTCGTCGCCGCGCTCGCGGCCGCGGGGCTGTACTGGCCGCAGCGGTTCAGACTGGCGACGGAACGATTGACCTCAACCGCGTCCGGGACGGCCTCGCGGGCGAACCACGCGGCGGACGGGAACCAGGCGGCGCATGCGAACACGGACGAGCGCGCGGGCGGGTCGGCCGACGCCGGGCAACTGCCCGCGTCCGGCCAACTGCCCGCGTCCGGCCAACTGCCTCCATCCGTGCCGCCCGCCTCCGGTTCGCCTGCCTCTGAGTCGCCCGCGTCCGGCTCGCCCGCGTCCGCGTTGCCGGTGTCCGCGCCGCCCGCGTCTTCCGCGTCCGAACGCGCGCGGATGTACGTCTCCCTGTTGTTCAGTTTCATCCGCACGGGCTTACAGTCGTCGCCGTGGTTTTGGACGCTCGCGCTCGCGCTGTCGGGCATGGGCTTTCTTTCGCGCCGGGCGGCGGGAGAACCGGCGGGAGAGCGGCGGTTGCCGTGGAGCGTGGCGGCGTGCGCGTTTGCGTGCGCGCTCGCGGCCTGCGTCGGCTATCTCGCGTTGACGAAATCAATGAATGCGCGTTACGCCGCCTTTTTGTTAATCTACGGGGCGGCGACGCTGGCCTGGACGAAAGGGCGCGCGGCTGGTTGCGCGCTCACGGCGTTGTTGCTCGTTCAGGCGGCGGTCGCGGCGAGCCTCCCCGTTCACCTGCGCGATGTCGAACTGGCGGCGCGGGGCGCGGCGCGGGTCTCTTCGATAGCGCGGGCGGGCGACCTCGTCTCCATCGAAGGCCGTCTCGCACGTGCGTCATGGGGAAAACGTTTCCTCGCGCCGACGCCCGCAGACGCGTTGACCCGGCCGCTCAACCCGCGCGCGTGCCGCTACAGCGTGCCGTGTGAAGAATGCAAATAAACCGCCCGCGCGCGGGGAAATCATCAGGCCGCGCGCGGCATCTAAACCGACGCGCCACGGGCATCCGCCGCAGACCATTGCGCGCGAGACAAACTTCGAGGATTCTCAATGAAAGCGATTCCGAAATTCTCCCTCCTCTCTCTCGCCCTGTTCTGCGTCCTGACGCTCGGAGTTGCTTCGGTCTCGGCGCAACCCGCGCGAGGCAAAGCCGCCCCCGCCGCCCCGGCGACGCCCGCGCTACCGCCCGCGATTCCGGCCAGACCCGTCGCGGACAAACTCGCCCCGGCCGGTTGGACGCGTTACGAGATCGGACGGCCGACGCGGTTCAGCCTCATCCTGCCCGGCGCGCCGAGCGGGAGCGCGGAGCGCATGATCCTCACGCCGAAAATTACGCTGACGGTGCGCCACTACATGAGCCTCGGCGAGTCCGGGTTGTACGGCGCGACCTATATCGACGACCTGCCCGCCGGCATCATGAACGCGGCGATGAAGCGCGCGTTCTTCGAGGAGTTCGTCAAAGGCTTCGCGGAAGGTTTTCAGACGCAGATGAGCAAGGCGGGCACGACCGGGCAGGTGAACATGTTGGAGCAACGCGCGGCGACGGCCGCCGGGCTGGCCGGTTACGAACAGGATTTCGCCTTCGACCAGATGACGGGGCGCGTTCGTTTGGTCTATGACGGGGCGAGAGCCTATGCTGTGTTGTCTTTTTGGAGCGACCCGGCGACGGACGGCGACCGCATCGCCTTCTTCGACTCGCTGCGCGTCAATCGCGGACGCTAGTTTGCCGGTCGCCCCGTCCACAGGGCTTTCAAAGCGGTTAACCATATGGAAGAGATTTTCGGGCACGGCGGTTTGATCTCGCGCGCCCACCCGGATTACGAATTTCGTCCCGGCCAGATACAGATGGCCGAGGCCGTGCTGCGCGCCTTCGAGGATCGCCGCCACTTGCTCGTCGAGGCGGGCACGGGCACGGGCAAGACGCTCGCCTATCTCGTCCCGGCGATAGCGGCGGCCACCGCGCGCGGCGAGCGCGTCATCATCTCGACGGGCACGAAGAATCTGCAAGAGCAGTTGATGGAAAAAGACATCCCCTTCTTGCAGCGCGTGCTGCCCAAAAAATTCACCGCCGCTTACATGAAGGGGCGCAACAACTACGCCTGTCTCCAACGCATCAAGCGCGCCGAGTCCGCCCCCATCCTCGACGGCCTCGACGACATCGACTACTTCGATGAAGTCAGGCAGTGGGCGCGCGATTCGCAGACGGGCGACCGCGCCGAACTCGTCCAACTGCCCGAAAACCTCTCCTTCTGGCGTCACATAGACGCGCGTTCGGAAATCTGTCTGGGGCAGAAGTGTCCCGACTACGACCCCTGCTTCATCACGCGCATGCGGCAGCGCGCGCAGGATGCCGACATCGTGATCGTCAATCATCATCTCTTCTTCGCCGACCTGGCGCTTCGCGGCGGCGAGTACGGTCAGGTGCTGCCCGATTACGGCGCGGTCATCTTCGACGAGGCACACGCGATTGAAGACGTGGCGGCCGAGTATTTCGGGCATCAAGTGTCGAACTATCAGGTCGAAGACATGCTGCGCGACCTGCAACTGCTGCCCATCACCGACGCGGACGCGAACAAGGAATTGACGCGCGCGGGCGGGCGCGTCGCGCGCTTCAGCGAACGTTTCTGGCAGGGCTTCCAAGAGACGCGCGGCGAAGAGGGGCGCGCTCCCGTCGTGCCCGGCACCTTCGCGCGCAAGAACGCGCGCGGCGACATCGAGGCCACCGCGCTCGGCGATTCATACCTCAGTCTCGACGGCGCGCTCAATCGCATGGAGACGACGCTCGACGCCCTGCGCGACCAGCCGCCCGAAGTGGAAACTTTGATCAGGCGCATCCGCGAACTGCGCTTCGGTTTGGAGTTCATCGTCGCGGGCGACGACAAGCGTTACGTCTATTGGATGGAGCGGCGCGGCCGCGGCCTCTTCCTGCGCGCCTCGCCGATAGACGTGTCCACGCTCTTGCAGGACAAGTTGTTCGAGCGCGTCGAGACGGTCGTGATGACTTCGGCGACGCTGGCAAGCGCAGGCTCGTTCACCTTCGCGCGCGAGCGGCTCGGCCTGAACGACGAGAAGACCGACGAGTTCATCGCGCCTTCGGGCTACGATTATCAAAATCACGCCGTGCTCTATCTCCCGCCGCGCATGCCCGACCCGCGTTCGCCGCAATGGGCGGAAGCGGCGGCGGCGGAAGTCCGGCGCATCCTCGAAGTGACGCGCGGGCGCGCCTTCGTGCTCTCGACGAGTTTGAGCGGCATGCGCGCGCTCTACGAACGCGTCGCGCCGCAGGTTGATTTTCCCTGTCTCATGCAGGGCGCGGCCTCGAAGTCCGGCCTACTCGACCGCTTTCGCACGACGCCGAACGCCGTCCTCTTCGCCACTTCGAGTTTCTGGCAGGGCGTTGACGTGCGGGGCGACGCGCTCTCGTGCGTCATCATCGACAAGCTGCCGTTCGCCGTGCCGAGCGACCCGGTCGTCGCCGCCCGGCAGCGTTTCATCGAAGACGCGGGCGGGTCGAGCTTCTACGAGTACAGCGTGCCGCAGGCGATCATCAGCTTGAAACAGGGCCTGGGACGTTTGATCCGCAGCGCAACCGACCGGGGCGTGCTCTCCGTGCTCGACCCGCGCTTGCGGACGCAACCTTACGGGCGACAGTTCATCAAGAGCTTGCCGCCCTGCCGCGTCACTTCCGACCTGTCGGAGGTGGCGCGCGTGTTTGATGAAACGGCGGCGGCTGTTAGATGATGGTGCCGCGACCGTGCGAGGGGCTCGGATGTGAGACAAAGTTCTACCCGAAAACTTTCGGCCTACGGAGGCGCTGGTGAGCAGAGACGAACGCGAAGACGATGCGATCTGCAAGGTGATCGTGAGCCGGGGAGACCGATATTCCATCTGGCCTGCCGACCGCGAGAACGCGCTGGGTTGGACGGATGCCGGTAAAAAGGGAACTAGAAAACAATGTCTCGCCTACATTGAAAAGGTCTCGAAGGATGCGCGCCCGCCCGCGGAGAAGAAGAAGTAATGAGAAACGCGGCGGGAAGTCGTCGGCCGGTCGCGCGCGGGCGCGTGCGAGATTTAGTCGGGCGTAGAGGGGGAATTAAAGCAGAGTATGGGCGGAATGTTTGAAGTGATGATCGAGCGCAACTTTTCCAGCGCGCACCAGTTGCGCGGCTACAAGGGGAAGTGCGAGAACCTGCACGGGCACAACTATAAGATCGAAATCTTCGCGCGCGGGCGCGAACTCGACCACATCGGCCTGCTCGTTGACTTCGGCGAACTCAAAACCGCCGCCGACGACATCGTGCAATACCTCGACCACCGCAACATCAACGAACTGCCGCCCTTCGACGTTGAACTCAACCCCTCCGCCGAAAACCTCGCGCGTTACATCTTGGAACGCGTCGCCGCGCGCGTCGGCGACGAGCGCGTGCAGGTCTACAAAGTCCGCTGCTACGAAACGCCGACCAGCGTGGCGACGTATCAGGTCGAGTAGGGAGGCAGGGAAAAGGGGAAAGGGTAAAGGGTAAAGGGTAAGACAAAAGCGGGGCGCAGCAGATTGAGTGCTGCGCCCCGCTTCCCGTTTTTACCTTTACCCCTTCCCCCTTCCCCTTTCCCCGTCTCTTCTAAGGGGTGACGAGCGCGCCGATGTCTATGTTGTATTTCCTGATCTTCGAGTAGAGGCGCGGCCGGTAGATGCCGAGCAGGTTGGCGGCCGCCTGCTTATTGCCGCCGGTGCGTTGCAGCGTCTTTTCGATGACGAGTTTCTCGATCTCTTCGAGCGTGAGATTGGGCGGCACGTCCCACGCCGCGCCCTGCGCCGCGCGCTCCGGCACGTTGCCGTTTTCAAACGGCAAATCGACCGGCTCGATCTTGTTGGCTTTCGCCAGCAGCACGGCGCGCTCCAGCACGTTCTGCAACTCGCGCACGTTGCCCGGCCAACTGTGCGAGAAAAGTCTCTGATAAGCGGCCTGCGAGATGCCCGTGATCGGGCGTTGGTATTTGCGCGCGTACATTTTGAAGAAGTGCTCGGCCAGCAGTTGGATGTCTTCGGTGCGCTCGCGCAAGGGGGGCACATGAATCGTGATGGTCGAGATGCGGTAGAAGAGATCGTCGCGGAGCAGTCCGTCGCGGATGGCGTCGGCGGGCGGGCGGTTGGTCGAGGTGATGAGCCGGAAGTCCACGGCGTAAGTGCGCTCCGAACCGATCTTGCGATAGCTGCGCTCTTGCAGCACGCGCAGGAGTTTCGGTTGCAACTCGACGGGCATCTCGGCGATCTCGTCGAGCAGGAGCGAGCCGCCGGCGGCGTGCTGGATGAGGCCGTCCTTGTCGGCGTGCGCGCCGGTGAACGCGCCCTTCGTGTGGCCGAAGAGTTCCGATTCGATCAATTCCTTGGGGAGCGCGGCGCAGTTCACTTTGATGAAAGGCTTTTTGACGCGCAGGGAATTGTAGTGGATGGCGTTGGCGATCAACTCTTTGCCCGTGCCCGATTCGCCGACGATGAGGACGTTGGCGTCGGACTTGGCGACCGATTCAATCGTCTCGTAAATCTGCTGCATCTGCCGCGACGCGCCGATGATGTTGAAATACTCGGTGCGCGTCGAGAGATTGCGGCGCATCGTCTCGGTCTCGACGATCAACTCGCGGTGCTGGACGGCGCGTTCGATGAGCGGCAGGAGCACCTCGAACTCGAAAGGCTTTTCGAGAAACCAGAACGCGCCCGCCTTCGTGGCTTCGATGGCGCGCTGCACCGTGCCGAAGCCGGTCATCACGATCACTTCCGTCGCCGGTTGCGCGTCCTTGATGTGGCGCAACACTTCGAGGCCGTCCATGTCGGGCAGTTGCACGTCGCAGATCGCCACGTGATGCCCGCCGCGGTCGAACAGGTCGATGGCGTCCGCGCCCGTCAGAGCCGTGTCCACCGTATAGCCTTCCTCAACCAGATTCTGCTTGAGCGAGTCGGCCATCATCGCCTCGTCGTCAACCACCAAAATACGAACGTCTTTACGATCCACCTTTTGCTCTCCTCGGTAAAAATGAGGGATGAGGGATGAGGGATGAGGGATGAAAGGAAGCACCCAAGCGGTTGAATGCTTCTCTTACTTCATCCCACATCCCTCATCCTTCATCCTTTCTGAGCGGCAACCGAACGCGCAGGGCGTCCGAAGCCTGTTCGACTGTGCCGCCGTGCGCCTGTATCACTTTGGCGGCGAGGGCTAGGCGCAAACCCGCGCCTCCGTTGAAACTGTTGAAAATGTCGTTGTCGCCCGCGTCCTTGAGGCCGCGCCATTCGATGAGGGCGAAAGGAGTCGCCGCAGTTGCCGCCGCCGCGGTTTCCGCCCGGCGCAAGTTGATGTCCGGGGGGGCGTCTTTAGACGCGAGTTGGCGCGCCCCGGCATGGACGCTTTTGAGCGCGTCGGAAAGAAGGGGCGCGTCGAAGTCGCCGCGATAGGCGTTGCCGTCCTGCGGCGCGAAGTCGCCCCCGGTGGCGGCGGCGAGCAGGGCGGCGAGGTCGAGGCGGGGCTGGCGTTGGGGTTCGAGCGGGCGACCGAAACGCACGAGCGTGTTCATGTCGGCGGCGGCGCGTTCGAGTCCGGCCATGATCTTATTGATGGTTTCGAGTTCGTCGGCGGGACGTTCACTCTTCTCCATGCGTTTGCGCAAAAACGTGGCATAGAGTTTGAGACCGTTCACCTGATTTTTCAGGTCGTGGACGATCTGCACGGAGGCGCGCCCCAATTCAATCAGGGCGTCCGTGTCGTGTGTAGTGGCTTTTATCGGCTTCATTTTGCTCACAAGGCTCGCGCGTCGGGCGCCGGCGCCGGTTGCGTGGAGGCGTCTAGGCCGCGCCCTCCATGCGAATTGAACCCGAACGATGCGACTTTTTGTGTTGTGTTTCGATGCGGCATCTTAGCAAAAAATCCGAGTGTTTGCTAGTGATACGTTCGGAAGCCGGCGCGAGCTATTTAATAATTTATCCTCGTTGCGCTAATTATCCGCCCTTGTTGACAGGAAGGCTGTGAATGGAAGAGAACGGAAATGCGAAGTTGACTGTCCTCGTAGTTGAAGATTTTGCAGATAACCGCTTTATGATGAGAAGGTTACTCGAAATGAGCGGTTATCAGGTGGTGGAAGCCGTGGACGGCAAAGAGGCCGTCGAGATGGCCGAGAGCAGCCGCCCCGACCTGATCTTGATGGACTTGAGCCTGCCGCGCCTCGACGGCCTCGACGCCACGCGCCGCATCCGCGAACTCGACGGCCTCGCGCGCATCCCCATCGTCGCCGTCTCGGCGCACGACACCAACGATTTTCACGCCGACGCCCTCGCCGCGGGCTGCAACGAATACGTGACCAAGCCCATTGATTTCGACGAATTGGAATCTCTTTTGAAGAAACTCCTAGCCAAATAAGAGGTTAGAGGTCGGAGGCCGGAGGTCAGTTAAAACAAAGACTGTCTTCACTAGCCTCTAACCTCTAACCTCTAACCTCTAATCATGGCCGAACGTTACGCCGCCCTGCTCAGACAGCACGAGCCTGCGCTCGTGCGCTCCTTCGTCGATGTCGTCTACACGGATCGCCGCACAGACCTGCCCGCGCTGCTCTCCTACCACCAACTCATAGACTACCTGCCCGATATTTTCGATGAACTGGCGCAGGTGTTGGATAGCGCTGCGCTCGACAGCGAAATCGCCGAAGCGGTGCGTTCCCTTCGCATGCACTCGCAGACGCGTTTCCAACAAGGCTGTCTGATTGACGAAGTGGCACGGGAGTTGATGATTTTACGCGATGTATTGCAGGATTTTCTGTGGCGCGAAGGCAGTGTCGCCACGGAGGGAGACATTCGGGAACTGCGCGAGGCTCTACGGCGAACGCATCTCTTCGTCGATGAGTTGCTCGCGCAGGCGGTTTTGATCTACGCGACGAGTTTGCGTCCGCAGGTGCGGACGCGCACCTCTTACTGGCCGCCGCCGCGTCGCCGCCGCACGGATTTCCCGGAACGCTAAAGAGCCGTGACGAAACATGGCAAGAACTCTCGCAACCCGCTCGACGTGCGCACCAAACTCCTGGTGATGCTCGCCGTGCTCTCTCTGCCCCTGCTCATCATCAGTCTCTTTCAACTCGACAGTTATCAGAAAAGCCTGATCGAACAGGCCGGAACCATCGCGCGCATCAAGGCCGTCGCCGCCGAAGGCGCGCTCGGAGCATGGCTGGAGAACCGCCCGGCGGCCGTCGCGCAGGGCGCGTCGCTTGCGCCCCAGGCGGCGGCGGAACTTTACGCGCGCCTGCGCCAACACGCCTCGCCCGACACAGAGGCCGCCATCGTCGTCTACGACTCGGCCGGCCGGATCGTGCCTGAGCCTGCGGTGTCCGTCTCCGTCGTGCCGCTGGCGCATTCCGCCGCCGACATTCATCAGGAGAAGTGGAACGACGGGGTCGAGCGTCTGACGAGCGAGCGGCGCAGCGCGGCCTCCGGGTGGAGCGTGGCCGTCGGCGTGCCGCCCGCGCACAACACCCCGGCGGGGCGCGCCTATCTGGTGCTCACGGCGGCGTGGGCTTTGGGGTTGATGGCGTCGAGTTTTCTCGCGATCTGGGCGGTCGGGCGTTTCACCAAACCCCTGCAACGCCTCGCCGCCTCCGCCTCGACGCTCGGCGAGGGACAACTACACGAACGTTTCGCCATCGAGACCGACGACGAAGTGGGCACGCTCGCCGCCGGGTTCAACGTGATGGCGTCGAGTTTGGAGACGAAGTTCAACGAACTGCGCACGCAGGGCGCGTTCATCGAAGAGGTGCTCGACAGTTTGCCGCTCGGTGTGGCCGTGCTCGACGCCGGGCTGATCGTGCGCAAGGCCAACAACGCCTTCGCCGGGATCGTCGGGCGCAGCGGCGCGTCGCTCGCAGGTCAGGGCTTGTATGAAGCGGCGGCGGGGCTGGCCGTCCTCAGCGAAGTGGTCGAAGACGTGCGCCGCACGCGCCGCGCCTTCGTCAACTACGGCTTGCCGCTCGAACTCGTCGCGCGCACGAACGAACAGCGCAGCGAACGCGACGAGGGCACGAAATACTGGGACGTGATTCTCTGGCCGATGAGCGAGCGCACCGAGGAGCGCGGCGACCTGCTCTTGATCCTGTCGGAAGTCTCGAAGCGCGTGCGCGCCGAGAAATTGGCGACCGCCGCCTTCGCGGCCGAGAAGTCGCGCGCGGCGGAACTTGAGAGCGTGATCAATCAGATGGACGAGGGCGTCATCATCGTGGACGCGCGCGGGCGGTATCGCGTCAACCCGGCGGCGGCGCGCATCGTCGGGCGCAAACCCGGCGAGTTTCGCGACGGCGTCGAAGCGCTCATCGCGGACATGTCCCTGCGCGATCTGCACGGCAACATTTTGCCCGCCTCTGAGACGCCGCTCGGACGCGCGCTGACGAACGGCGAACACGTCTCCGGCGAGCACGTACAAATTTTGCGCGGCGCGAACGACGAAGAGGGCGTGTTGGCCGTCAGCGCGACGCCGCTCGCGGGCGAAGGCGGCAGGCAGGAGGGCGTCGTCGCCGTCTTCCGCGACATCACGCCGGAGGTCAGGCAGTACAAGGAGTTGATGGGCGCGTACGGTCGCCTGCGCGAGCACGACCGTCTTAAGTCGGCCTTCGTCGCCAACGTCTCGCACGAACTGCGCACGCCCCTGAACGTCATCATAGGGCTGTGCCAGTTGTTGGAGCGCGACCGCCGCCAGCCGCTCGCGCCCCTGCACTCGGAGGCCGTCGAGCGCATGGGGCGCAACGCCCGCTCGCTCCTCGAACTCGTCAACGACCTGCTCGACTATTCGCGCCTCGAAGCGGGACGCTCTGCCCTGCATCTCGAAAACGTTGACGTGTCCGCAGTGACCGAAGAGATCGTAAGCAACTTCGCCTCCGAGGCAGGGGAGAAGCGCGTCCAACTGCAAGCGGAGGTTTCGCCCGAACTCGGCTACGTCGTGACCGACCGGCACAAGCTCTCGCAGGTGCTCACCAATCTCGTCAGCAACGCGGTGAAGTTCACGGCGTCGGGCACGATCCGCATCGTCGCCGCGCCGCTCGACGACGCGCGCTGGTTCCTTGAGGTGAGCGACACGGGG